>NZ_JBIPMD010000254.1:0-4489 GCF_044369315.1 Silvanigrella sp. | reverse complement strand
CTCTGTATGTTTCCACTTGAAATCCATCTCTACTTCCCCCAATTACAATCCAAGGAAGATACTTTACTCTCATATGATCTTTTTTTGCAACAGAACCAATAAAATTGGTAGTCATTAATTTATTTAATAATTATAATTTATTGTTATTTCTGCTTAAAATAAAAAATATTATTCATTAATTTTATATAAAAAATTTTTTTGTATTTGTATGTTTTATTAAAAATGATTAAAAAAAATATTTTTTGCAATAAAATAAAAAACAATTTGACTGAATAGTCAATTCGTTGTAAAACGTGCTAGTCCCTTGTTTCTTATTATGTAAAAATTTTCTTTAATTATAATGGGTGATGTCATGAGTATATTTACATTTATTAAATTATTTATCACTATTACTTCTTGTGGCATATTTATTCTATCAAAAACAAAAATGGAAGCAAAGGGCGATCATTCAAAAACAAAATTGAAAATTGAAAATATTCATTATGCCAAAAATAAGATTTCCTATTTCTAATATTTCAAATTAATATAGGTCATATAATGAGTATAAGAATATTTTTTATTTGGGTTCTATTTTTCATATCGTTATTTTATTATTTAAATATAAAATAAATAATTACATCATTAATAAAAAGAATAAATATAGAAATATATTTATTCTTTAAACACACCTATTGCACCATCTCCTTCAGATCTTGGGTCTGCAAAACCATAATAAATTTGGTTTTGTTTCTTTTGTTCTGCAGTTTGAACTGAGCCATAAGGGTGTCCTAACTTTAATTTATGTCCCATTTTAGTTAATTTTTCTATTGTAT
Organism: Silvanigrella sp.; assembly: GCF_044369315.1. Taxonomy (NCBI): domain Bacteria; kingdom Pseudomonadati; phylum Bdellovibrionota; class Oligoflexia; order Silvanigrellales; family Silvanigrellaceae; genus Silvanigrella; species Silvanigrella sp. The sequence goes on along the minus strand of NZ_JBIPMD010000254.1, from coordinate 3,677 downwards.
CTGGACTTATTCCATCTTCATAATAAATTTCATCAGGCCATAATTGACTGTGAAACTTTGCTTTTGAAGTTGCTGTAGCAATATTTTTATTATAATCAATATAATTAACTAATACATTGAATATTTGTGTTATAATTCTACTTCCACCTGGCGCTCCCGTTGCAAGAATGGGTTCAAAATTTTCATTCAATAATAAGGTTGGTGTCATTGAACTTAAAGGTCTTTTTTGAGGTTCAATTGCATTTGCTTTTCCTTGAATAAGTCCGTACGAATTTGGAACGCCAACTTTGGCAGTAAAATCTCCCATTTCATTGTTTAATAAAAATCCGGTACCTTTTACAGTTTTTCCATTTCCATAAGAAAAATTTAAGGTATATGTATTTGATACCATATTACCATCTTTATCAATTACGGAAAAGTGTGTTGTGTTACCCGATTGATCTAATGCTACTTTTATTCCATTTGTTTGTATTTTTGATGATGGTGTATGTCTAATTAAATTTATTCTTTTAAAAAGATGATAAGCATATTCTTTTGAAGTTAATTTTTGAATTGGATTCTTTACAAAATTAGGATCTCCTAATTGGTTATTTCTGTCATGATATGCATAGTTCATAATTTCAGTCATGATGTGATAATATTTAGCACTATTTAAAGGAACATTTTTTAAATCAAAATTTTCTAAAATATTCAACATTTCAATTAAAGTAACGCCTCCTGAGCTTGGCGGAGGGACCGATATGACATTATACCCTCTATATTTTCCAAATATTGGAGTCATTTCTTCTGCTTTATAGTTAGCGAGATCTTCATAAGTAATTATACCGTTATTTTCTTTCATATCCTGAATTATTTTATTTGCTATTTCTCCTTGATAAAATGCATTTGTTCCTTCTTTAGATATTTTTTCTAAAGTATTTGCAAGGTCTGTTTGTATAAATAATTCTCCTGTTTTTCTAGCTTCATTGTTATTATTAAAATATATTTTTTTAGATTCAGGACTAGTCAATAATAAATCCTTTGATTCTTCTAACGAATTTGAAAAAGCATGAGTTACAGCAAAACCATTACGCGCAAGATCAATGGCTGGTTTCATGACAATTGCTAATGGTAAAGATCCATATTTTTTTAAAGCATAATTTAGTCCGTATACCGTTCCAGGTACTCCACTTGATAAATGGCTTTTATCAATGAGCTCATCATTTACATTCCCTTTTTTATTTAAAAACATATCACGTGTGGCTAATTTAGGGGCTTTTTCTCTGTAGTTAATAGCAATCGCTTTTTTTTCTTTATTAAGCCAAATCATCATAAAACCACCACCTCCAATATTGCCAGCTTCTGGAAATGTAACAGCGAGAGCGTAGCCAACTGCAACTGCGGCATCGACGGCATTTCCTCCTTGGCTTAATATCTTTGCTCCCACTTTTGATGCAATTTCTTCTTCTGTAACAACAATTCCATTTTTTCCATATATTGGTTTAAATATTTCATTAACAAGAAGTTTTGAATTATCAATTTTAAAAGAATTAATTAAAGCAAATGAATTTGTTTCTAAAAATAATAAAATAGTCATAATAAAGAAATATTTTATTTTCATATAGATTCCTTAATGTTGAATTTTAAAATTTAATTTACATTGTAGATTTAATTTTATCAATAAGATTATCGATAAAATTTGTATTTATTATATTTTTAATTATTTTATAGATAATTTAAAATAAACTATTGATAAATTTATTTAAGTTAAAAATTGACAAAATTTATTTAATTTATATTATTTCTTTTTGAAAAGAGGTGTTAATGAATTTTATAAAATATATATCCTATTTAAATTATTTTTGTTTTTTTCTTTTCTTAAATATTAGTATGGGATGTAGGCATACAATAATGAAAACAGAAAAAATTCAAATTCAACAAAAGTTTGATCAATTTAATGAGAATGATCAATCAAGCACAGGAACATCTGTTACGTTTCAATGTCCAAAATATAATAATGGGGATGAAATAACATTTAATAGCGGGCTTCAATCCATAGATGGAATAAAAACTCAAAATAAGAGCTTATATCGAATAGGAAGTACCACAAAATTATTTATTGCAGTAATAATATTGCAACTTGAAGAAGAAGGTAAAATTTCAATACATGATTCCTTATTTAAGTATTTTCCAAAGGAGTATGAAAAATGGAGTGATGTCAAAATTTCTCAATTATTAAATATGACAAGCGGAATTAATAATTATTTTGGTAAGGAAATAAATCCTATTCCACCTAAATTTTTATCTGAACCAAGCTATCATTATACAAAAGAAGAACTGTTAAATTTTGTAGTTCATGATGATCTAAATTTTATACCAGGTGAGAGATGGGAATATTCTAACACAAATTATATTTTACTTGGAAAAATAATTGAAATTGTGACTAAAAACTCAATATCATCGGAGTTGAAAAATAGAATTTTGATTCCGTTAAAATTAAAACAAACATTTTTTGTTGAGCACTTGCCAAAGAATGAAATTCCCGTTTATGAGCTTGAAAATTTGATGACGGGATATTTTTACGGATATTCAATTCTTTCTCCCAATGGATTTGATGTGAAAGATTTTAGTTTATCTCAAGCAGGTTCTGCTGGTGGAATGATTGCAAATACCATAAATTTAAATAAATTTTTAAGAACTTTATTTATAAATAATAAATTATTATTAAACGACATACAATTCAATAAATTAATCTCTAGAGTAGACTTAAATAAGAGAGTAAATGATTATTATGGTTTTGCTATTTTTGATGTTTACAATTTTAAATTCAATTCAAGTGAATATATGCATACAGGAGGAATTTTTGGATTTTCAACAAAAATGTCTTATGTTCCTGAGAAAAATGTTTCATATACATACGCTATAAATTCAGATAACAACAAAAAATTAATTGAATTTAATGAATTAGTAGAATCTATTATTTATAAAGAGTGTTTTTAGTAATTTATTTTAATTATTCATTTACTTTTTTGCAGTCTCTAACTAATAAATTGTTTGCTGTAATAAGTGCTCTCTTTAAAAATTTTTCTTCTGCTCTGGCAGCTATGGTTAATGCAAATATTTGCCAATTAAAGCATAAAAATTTTTTACTTGTTTCATTATCAGATGAATTTCTATATTCATTTAATTTAGCTTGAATTGCTCTAACTGTATTTTTATATAAATCCTGAGTGTCTTCAATGGTATTATAGCTATTAAAAAAAGCGATTTCTAATGCATTTTGCATACATTGATTCATGATAGCTTCCGTATTTAATATTGTATTTTCAAATGCATTCATTATTTGAGTATTTGTTTGCATTCTTTCAATTTTTTCTCTGCATGTAGCTTCAATCTGCTCTCTCTCATTTAAATTTATGTTTTGTGAATATGAATTTCCAAATTGCATAATGATACTTAAAGTTAATAAATATTTAATTGGCTTTATCATGAGCTACCTCTATAAAAAAAGAATTATCAAATTGGATTTTTACTATTAACATATTCAAAAAGAATGTCAAACATATTAGCATACCTAAAGTGATTCCTTTTGGTGGACAATATGCTATGAACTTAGGCGTTCATATAGAAGGGTTGTCCAATGTTAAAGAAGAAATCAGTTAAAAGTCAATATTCTCTTGAGTTTAAAAATCAAGTTC
>NZ_JBIPMD010000069.1:0-14533 GCF_044369315.1 Silvanigrella sp. | reverse complement strand
ACCTTATTAATCGCACTGCTTACTTCCACGCTGATGGCTAATCTTTACGTGGGTGAGATTCGCACTCACTGGTTCTTACGCACTTATCTTGGCGCACCATAAATTCTCCTTCTAAAAATTCTCATTCTAATTAAATATTAAGCTAATATAGATTAGTAAGCAATTATTATGACATTATTTTGTTAAAATATAAATTCATTTAATAAATATTTATTTACATGTAACTTTAAATCTTCTAATAAGGATCTATTTTATTTGAAAATCAATTTATTGGTGACTCATTTGAAAAGGTTTTTATTACACTTGTTGAATTGGCAATTGATACAATCTTTCCACTATTATTATCCCAGGCCAGGTATTTTCTATATCAAAAATAAAACTATCTGTAGGTTTAATAAAATGATTTCCTAATTTTGCTTTTATTCTTAAATTTTGATCTTGAATTAAAATATCCATAAACAAGGGGGTAGTTCCTTTGTTCTTTTTAAGTATTTCTTCAAGTAAGAATAAATTTTTCGACTCTTTTAAAAAATCTTCATCTGTATTTAATATGATACGTTTTACAAGTTCAATTCTTTTATTGGAAATTCGATCAATACTTTGCACAATTCCTTTGACACTTCCTTCTTCTATTCCCTTTTTAATTTTGCACTCAATAAGCAATGCTTCACCTATTTTAATAGGTTCTGTTAAAGCAGTAAATTGTTTGCTAAATAAAGTAACTTCTAACTCACCATAGCCATCTTCAATTTTTAGAACTAAAAAAGGGTTTCCATCTTTATTCTTTTTTTCTAAAACCATAGATACTATGCCAGCTATTTTAATTGCTTTTCTTTTATAATCGGGAACATTTTCTGGCTCTAAATAAAATGCTGTTTGATCAAGAGTAATTTCGGTAATTTCTTTTATGTCTTCTCTTAATAAATCAGCGGGATGACCTGTCATATAAAAGCCAAGCGTAGAAAACTCATGGCTTAATTGTTCTTGATAATTCCAAGGTTTTGTTTCTTTTAATTGAACAGCAACCAAATGGTTTAATATTTTATAGGAACAGTTCTCCGTTTTAATTAATGTAGGAATTGCTTTTGGACAAAATTCAAACTTATTTTTAGATTTTTTATTTGTTTTTGTTTCTTTAATAGGTTCTTTTATTTTTTCTGTTTTTGAAGGGGTGTGCTCAATAATACCAAAAATATCATAACCTGTGCTTTCATCGCGTTCTGCTTCTTTTGCAATCGTGCGCATCCAGGAATCTGAGTTTGTTAATAATTCAGCTCGATTTGATGCGATGGAATCGAAAGCGCCCGCCTTAATTAAACTTTCCACTACTTTTTTATTTAATTTTCTAGCATCTAATCTAGCAATAAATTCGGGAACGGTAGAGAAAATACCACCATTTTCTCGCTCAGAAACGATCATGTTTATAATACCAGAGCCAAGTCCTTTAATGGCACCTAATCCAAATTGAATGACTTTATCTTCTGGAATACTAAATTCAAATCGAGAGTGATTTACAGAAGGAGGTAAAATTTTGATTTTCATGCGTTTGCAGTCACGGACATATCCAACAATTTTATCCGTGTTATCCAAGTCGCATGTCATAATTGCAGTCATAAATTCGGTTGGATAGTATGTTTTTAACCAAGCAGTTTGGTACGTTACCCAACCGTAAGCGGCTGTATGACTTTTGTTAAAGCCATATTCTGCAAACTTAGCCATAAGATCGAATAAGTCAGCAGATTTTTGTGGGTCATGTTTGTTTTCTGTAGCACCACTAACGAAACGGCTTTTTTGTCTTTCCATTTCATTTTTGTCTTTTTTACCCATGGCACGACGTAATAAATCAGCTTCACCAAGACTATAATTTGCAAGTACAGCTGCAATTTTTTGAACTTGTTCCTGATAAACAATAACTCCATATGTGTCACTTAATATGGGTTCTAATTCAGGAAATGGGTATTCAACTTGGGTCTCTCCATGTTTTCTTTTTACGAAGTCTTCTACCATCCCTGAGCCTAGAGGGCCTGGTCTAAATAATGCTAAAACCGCAATAATATCTGTAAAACAAGTTGGTTTTAAATCGGCAATGAGTTTTCTCATGCCTGTGGACTCGAGCTGAAATATTCCAGTAACATGAGCTGTAGAAATCATTTCATAAACTTTTTTATCTTCAAGTTCGATATATTCTATATCAAGTTTTGGATCTTTTTGTTTATGAATAAGTTTTACAGCATTATCAATAACGGTAAGGGTTTTTAAACCTAAAAAGTCAAATTTTATCAGTCCAATTTTTTCTGCATATTTATTTTCAAATTGAGTTAATAACTGACCTTCCGTTTCAAGCAAAGGACAACGTTCATCTAAAGCTCTATCTGAAATAATAACTCCAGCAGCATGGATGCCGAGTGAGCTTAGTGTCCCTTCAACTTCAAGTGCACCTTCCCAAAGATTTTTTGCTCTTTCGTCAGCTTCAATTCTTTGGCTAATTTTTTCTTCTTCTTTAATTGCTTGTTCTAAAGTAATACCAGGCGATTCTGGAATTAATTTTGCAAATTCATTGCTGTCATGAAAAGACCAGCCATTAATTCGTGCCAAGTTTTTTAAAGCATTTTTTGCCATCATTCGGCCAAAAGTAACAATTTGTGATACAGCTCTGTTGCCATATTTTTGATAAACATAATTTAATACTTCTGCTCGTCTATCTTGGCAAAAGTCTGTATCAATATCGGGCATAGAAATTCGATCGGGATTTAAAAATCTTTCAAACAACAAATTAAATCGTATGGGATCAATATTTGTAATTCGTAAAGCATAAGTAACAACACTCCCTGCAGCAGATCCACGTCCTGGGCCAACAGGAATATTGTTTTCTTTAGCCCAATTGATAAAGTCTTGGACTATTAAAAAGTAACCAGAAAACTTCATTTTTAAAATAACTGACAATTCATAGTCGAGTCGTTTTTTGTAGTCTTCCCAAATTTCTTCTGAAAATTTATTTCCCATCCATAAAGCAACGGCGCTTTTTCTCATTTCAAGACCTTCTTTTGAAAGTCTAACAAGGCAATCGTCCGATGTTTCATGTTCAAATTGCCTGTAATCCGGCATAAAAATACTTTTTGTATCAATTTTTACTTGGCATCGATCTGCAATTTTTTTTGTATTTCTAATGGCATCGGGGTATGAGGAAAATTTATTTATCATTTCTTCAGAGGTAGCAAGATGAAATTCAATTTCATCAGGAATGCCTCTTACATCTGATTTTTGCAATTTATTTTTAATTGCAAGAAGAGACATATGTGTTTCTTTGTCTTTAGGATATAAATAATGAACATCGGCACTGGCAACAATTTCAATATTTAATTTTTTTGCAAGTGCGACAAGATGATTTATTAAAAATTTTTGTTCAGGGATTCCATTATCAATAAGTTCAACAAAAGTATTATTTACACCAAAAACTAATGCTATTTTTTCTAAGTATAAAGCTGCTTTGTTACTTTCTTCTAATAATAAAAGTTTAGATAATTCGCTTTTCATGCAGCTTGTTAAACAAATAATGCCTTCAGAATGTTTTTTTAACTCATCCCAAGAAACATTTGTAGAGTCAGGAAATAGAGCATTTTTTCCTGATGTATTTGCTATTGTGCAGAGTTTTATTAAGTTTGAATAGCCTAAATCATTTTCTGCTAATAAAATTAAATGTGTTACTTGTTTTTTATCATCTAAAAAAACAGGCTCTACATTTATTTCGTATCCTATAATTCCATTTATTTTTTCAGATTGGCAGGCTAAATAAAACTCAAGAACCCCATGCATACCATCATGATCAGTTAGAGCCGCTGCTTTAGCGGCTCTTTTGCTGAGTTCTTTTACGAGCTTTTTAACTTTTATAGAGCCATCTAAGAGAGAATATTCCGAGTGAATGTGGAGGTGAACGAACTCATCTGTTAGCTGCACGATAGATTTTCTCTTATGTTTTTAAGTTAGCCACCCATTGAAGGAGATTCGTCGGAAGATTTTTGATTGGCAATGCGTTGGCGAACTTCATTATAGCACTTATCATAAGCTATGCACCAAGCATGGCTGTATGGTTCTTCTCCGCTTTTCTTATTAACGATTTTTTCAACAGCTTCAATAATGCGATCGTCTTCTAGGCGGAAACGATGGATAGCGCGGGCAATACAGTTTTGAACCTTCATGTCTTCGCTAAAGAAATCAAGGCTATCGATCTTCCAGATTGCTTTTAAAACTTTTTCAGCAAGGGAGTCGGCACGTTCTGGATCATCTCCAAGAATGACTCTTTTTGATTTTGCTAAACGAATTTTCACTTCGTCTACAAGATTTTCATAGCTTTTGCCCGATGATTTTGCAATTTGGCTTTGCTGTTGAACAAGGCGTTCGGCTTCACGAGAGAGTCTGTCTTCTGTTCTGGAATCATCTTCAAGAACATTTGTGATTTGTTCAATCACTTTTTCTTCAATTCGTTCTTCGGTATCATAGTCAAGTTCGATATGACCAGAACACTTTAGCACTTTAAATACACGCTCTGCGAGACGTTCGAGTTGTTCTGATGAGAGTTTCATTGTTTGATACCTTTCTTTCATTTGGTTTATTTTGTGACAAATAATCTTCAACCCTTAAAGGGTTCATGCACTTATTATAGTTATCTAATCTGAAACAAGCGTCAATCAGATTTCTTACTTGAGTCGAAGTTTTTAGCTTGAAGCTGATCTAAAGAAGCCTGGGCTTGTTTGCTTTCCATTTCAAAGTTTTTATCATCTGAGCTTATTTCTATAAATTTTTTGTAGTAAAAAGCGGCTTTTTTAGGGTCGTGGTTGGTATAAATTTTACCCAATAGAAAAAGAGTTTCAGGATAATCGGGTTCAGAAGAGTATGCTTTTTCTAGTTTGCCTCTTGCTTGAATTGTATTGTTCGTTTTGAGGTCACATTTGGCGGAATCGGTTAAGGTTGGTGCTAGAAAAGGCCTTGATTTTAATACAATATCAAATATTTTTTGTGCTTTATTGCAATCATTAATTCCGGCATAGGCGTTTCCTAAAACGTTTAATAAAAGAATTTTTTCGGTTTCCGCCGTTGTTTGGTCGCGACTCACAATTTTGTATTCGGATTTTTCAAATTCTTGCATTTTTTTAATTGCTTTTGTATATCGCTCTTTTTTTACATCAATGCTTGTCATAATCAGCATTAGTTGAAGATCTAGGGGATTTTTATCATAACTTTTTTTGATTAAATTTTCGGCTTGATCGTAATTCCCGATTTTGAGATAAACCCAACTTAAAGATTTAATCGTTCTAAGATCATTTGGATTTAAATTTAAAGCATATTGATAAGCTTTGATAGATTCTTTTTCAAAACCAATACCTCTATTCGCTTCTCCTAAAAAGTAATAAAGTTCGGAATCTTTAGGATAATTTGGGGCAACATCATTTAATAAAGCAACTGCTTCTTTATATTTGCTAATTTTAACAAGCACCAATCCGAGGTTTCTTTTCGCTGTATTGGAATTGGGTTCTTGCTTTAGGGCAAGCTTGTACTGCTCTGCTGATTTTGTAAAATCCCCTTTTTCTGCATATTTATTGCCTGAAATGATATAATTAATGCTATTTGATGAATTCGAAGGAGTGCTGCAACTACTTAAAGTAGTTATTGAAAAAGTTAATGATAATATTGTTAAAATAAAGTTATTTTTCATTCCGTCTGTCCTCTCCGCCAAATTTCAATTTTGGTTTTTCCATAAACGCGCTCATCGTCTTTTGTCCAACTCTGAAAATTGGATTGTAATAGAATTTTAGAATTTGTGGGCATTTCAAAAATGACAGTGCAAAATTGATTGCAAATATCAGATTGCTCAATTTCCAAAAGCGCATTTTCATACCAATTTGAAAGATAAGGAGGATCAATAAATATAATATCAATTTTAAAATCGAAATTACTAGAATTTAAAAACTTGGAAGCATCTTGTTTAAATAATAAATAATCATTTGAATTTATTTTTAAATTATCAAGATTAAATTGAATATTTTTAGCAGCATTTATGTTATTTTCGACAAAAATAGCTTTATTAGCTCCTCTGCTTAAGCATTCAATCCCTAAAGATCCGCTTCCAGCAAAAAGATCTAATATGTTTGCATTTGGAATTTCATTTGAAATGATATTAAAAATACTCTCTTTCACTCTATCTGATGTTGGTCTTGTAACATCATTTCCTGGTAGGGTATTTAAAAGTCGGCGTTTGTATTGTCCAGCAATTACTCTCATTATTTATGCCTTAGGATTCTTCGCTTTGAAGGGCTAAGTTTAGCTTATCAAAGAAATATTTATAAGATTGGATGTCAAAATGATTATCATCAATTTGATTGATAGGAAGAATTCCACGAATTGATGAAATAATACCGCATCCTTTAACAGAGGATATATTTGTACGATTTAATTCGCTCCAGTCAAATGATATTTTCATTTTTTTTAATCCAGAGATAAGTCTACTTAAAGTAACTCCAGCAAGACAGGATCCATTAAATGCAATAGATCTTACTATTAAATCTTCATTAAACCATATAAAGTTTGATGTTGTAGATTCTGTTATTATATTATTTGAATTATAAAATAAAGCGTCATTGAAGCCTGCAAGTCTAGCTTTTTCTATAGAAATTAAATTATATAAATAAGAGCAGCTTTTTATTTCGATAAGAGCTGGTGATCTTAGATCAGGAATAGATTTCAATGAAATTCCATTTGCATAATTATCCGTTGTTGGTCCTGATACATTCCTACAAATAATGATAATATTAGATTTTGGTAACAATTCATTTTCTTTTTTAATAATAAGATCAAAAGAATTTCCGCCAGTAATGATAATTCTTAATTGAGCTTTTTCATTTATAACACCCGATTTTTTTATATTTTCTTTAACAGCTTCAGAGGCCCATTCAAAAAGTAAATTTTCATTTGGTATTTGAATAAATGCTTCTTGGCAGCTAAATTTCATGCGATCGAAATGATAATTCCAGCTAATGATATTTCCATTTTTAATAAGTAAGGTTTCAAAAATAGAATGTCCAAATAAAAATCCTCTATCGGATAAAGAAACTTTTGCCTCATTTAGATCCGTTATTTGTCCATTGATATTTGCAATTCCAGTATAATCGCTTTTCATGAGAGTCTCCTTTTGAAAATCCATAGTTACAAAACTTAAAATTTGTAAGGATCCTTTTTTAGCTGAGAACATATTAAGTGAACATGGCAATGAAATCGAGTTATTTTTTTTTTTTTTTTGGTCAGAATTTTTGAGAATTTTAAAAAATTAAGTTTTTTTCTCAAATATTGAATTTGACATTATTTTTAGCATGTTCCTAGATAAAGTTGAATTGCCAAATCTAACGAAAGCAAGAAAACGTGTTGAAAGCAATAATAACAAATCAAATTAGTCAGAGGGTAGCTGCACAATATTAAAAGAATTTAAAATTTACTTTTTAAATAAAATTCAGATTTTTTGGATATTAGAATTGGGATCGCCATGAAAGGATCTTGTTTTTCTAAAGATTTTTCAACTACTTTTTTGTTAAAGTAATTTTGAAATACTTAACTATTTTAGCATTATTAAGAATCATTTTCTTTTTATTGTATGTTTCATCGTTATAAACTTTCTGCAAACTCAGCTGTTTTAGGACCTAAAACATTTATAGAGGCAGAGTTTTTTGTTTTCGATTCTTCTAAATCATCTTTATTTGCTAGACTCCAAGAAGGAGTAACTCCTGCGGCAGTCCCAATAACATACAATTCTATTGTATTTCCTTTATTATCTTTTAACTTTCTTGCAATATTTCTTCCTTTTTTATTTAAAACATTGGAGAAATAATCTTTAAGTTCATCTTCAGCAATATTTTTATTTAGAACTGGTGATATAATTTGATTGATATTTAAGCTATATCCAGAAGTTAAAATAATATAATTTGCTTTATATTCTGTATTTTTCTCATCAGTTAGAGAAACAATATTTGTTTTTTTGTCATATTCAATTTTATTAATATGATTTGAAATTGGAGATAACTTATTCAAAATCTGATTATTAAAAAGGTCTATATAAAAATCCTTTTTAAAAACTTTATAACGTGGTTTGATATTTGAATCATTTATAAAAGAAACTCCAGTTGTATGTTTTTGGGCAAACCAATATATTTTACTTATATTATTTTTTATAGATGAATTCACATTATTATATGCAAGACTAGGAGCTTGATTATATAAAAATTCAACTATAACATTTGCAGCATCCCCAGCGCCAATTACAGCTAAATTATTATTTGGATTTGCCAAAGTATTATAAACATTTTTACCATTCTTTTTCCAAATTTGATTTATTTTTATTAAATCATCAAAAGTTATAATATTCGGTAAACAAGATTCATTTGTGCAAGTTTCGGCAATTTTTAATTGTTCATTTTTTAACTCTTCTGAGGAGATATTTTCAAATTTTGGTGTACCTAATCCATTTGAAATAATAACTTTTTCTGAATAAAAAGTGGCGTTATTATTTAAAAGAACTTTGAATAAATTTTTGTCAGATAGATATTCTATTTTATCTATTTTTGTATCTAAAAGAATATCAGTATTTGAAACAAAAGAATTATATACAATTACTTGCCATAGTTTTTGAGCTATATAAAATTTATCTGTTGATTCTCCAAGATCTGATAAAATAATAGGACTATTTTTTAAGATATTTGTTGAACTATCGTTAGTTTCGCCTTCAGGTGAGTTAATTAAATAGTCAGTTGAATTAAAATGTTCAGAAATAGATTTAGAAGAATCTATAGTTAATATTTTTGCGTTAGGATGTTTTATTTTATAATTTCTACTAAAAATTGAACTATGTACACCACTACCTATTATGAATATATTATAATCTGCCTTAATATCAGAATTAGAGACATCTTTTATAGAAATGTTATTTTTATTATTCAAAATATTTTTATGTATTTCTTCTGCTAAATTTTCGGAACATTCTTCTTTTTCTTTCATAGATGAAATTGAATTAATAATACTATGAACTATTTTAGAGTTTTCAGTTGAATTAGCTTTAAAAATAATTTCTCTACGATTGCATAAATTTGCTGTAGCATCACTAATTTTGAGATCTTTTTTAGTAAAATTTATTTGTTTTCTGTTACTATATTTATGATTTAATTTATTATTTTCTGATAATTTATTAGAGTTGGTTTTCTTGCAACTTATAATAAAAATACAAGATAATATCGATATTATTAATGCTATTTTTTTCATATTTCTTCCTTATAAAAATATTATTTATTAAAATATATAGAATTCTAATAAATAAATGGTCAATTTCAGTAATAAATTTAAAAATATAAGTCAAGATCTTTTGTTATGAAAAATAATATAAATGAAATATAATTATAGCGTGATATTAAATATTGAATAGGATATGATTTTGGAATTGTTGCCCATAAAAATTTGTATTACCAAATATAATGAAGAATTTAAAAATATTGAAAAAAATAGTAACAGTTTTTAATATTTATTTTTTAAATTAAATTCTGATTTTTATGGATGCAAATTTGGAAGATACGAAAGGGTTCGTCACTGAGAAATCTTCCAACAGAATTTGGTTCTTATTCAACAATTTTTAATAAATTTAATCATTTATCAAAAGTTATTCTTAAAAATTTGTGGAGATTTAGAATTGGAACTTTATGGATACATTAAGCGTTAAAAAAAATTAACATTCACTTTATTCATGCAATAAAAAATTAAAATTTATTGCGAGAATGTTTATTAATAATGTAAGAAAAATAAAATTATTTTTCTTACATGTTGGAATCCTAAAGAATTTGTTTTGGAGGAAGGATAATTGTATGATAGTAATAAAATTGCGAATCAGCTTATAGAAATAAGTAGTGCTGAAATATTCATTGCTATTAGTGCATATCATGCTTAAAAAGTAAAAAAAAATTACAAGAAAAAGGCATTTAAGCTATAATTCCTTAGAAATAAATTCAATTAAAAAACAAATGAAAAATTGGACTATTTTTTATTCAAATTAAGATATTCCATTAAGAGTATATTTGCTTAATTAAAACATTATATAAACATCACAACCTGTTACGTTAAGAAAAATGTAACTTGTTTTTTGCGAATTATTTAGGGTATATTTTTAAAATAATTGTTATGATTGAAATAAAGATAAATTTATGAGGAATCATAAAAAAACACCTCAAGTACTTTTTTATGATAGGAGAAACCCACTTCCTAAAAAGTGGATGCTTCGTGATTTCTCTTTAGGCTTCCCTCAATCGTACTTAGCCGGAGGGCGTGCGCACCAAAAAACCTTTAGCTTCCTAATACATTAATTGTAGGTTCTGCCATATTATTTAACAAAAACTACTCGAGGCTAAGCTAATTATGCAAATAAAATGATTTAGCGTCAAGTTAATTTTTCCTTTTTTTTAACGATTTTTTATTTTGGATTTAACAAAACTGTTTATTTTTTTTCCAATCTGATTAAAGTTTTTTCATTTTTCTCCGAAATGTATGAGTTGTAAAAGGAGACCTCATATTGGGGGATACTAAGTGGCTGAAGAGATTGAATTCAATTTCGATCATTTCGAAAACCTTAATATTGTTAAGAGATTAAAACAAATCATTGGAAGTTGGTGGAATATCCAATTAAATTTCACAGATGAAAAAGGATTTTTAAGAGGAGTCCCTCAAGGTAAATTTTTTAATCCCAAAAACCCAATATGCAAATTAATAACTGAAAATAATGAGGCATTTAAAGATTGTGTAAATGTTGCCAGAGTAACAACAATTGAATCTGAAGAAGCAAATGAACAATTAGTTTCAACATGTCATGCAGGTTTTTCTACTATATCATTACCATTAAAATTAGGTGATAAATACTTAGGATGTATTTTTGCAGATGGTTTTATAATTGAAGAGACTGTTGAAGAACAAAAAAATAAATTACGTAACTATTTAAAAAAATCATTTCTAAAAGAATCCACAGAATTAGAATCTTATATTAATGAATTACCTGTTTTATCAATGAAAGAAGTCAAATATTTAGAAGAGCTTTTACAAGTAGTTCTTGATGAAATTATTCAACTAAGAAAATCAATTTTAGATAATAAAGATGAAATAAATGCTATTTCAACTAGCTTAAAAAAAGATTGGAATTTTAATAATATCGTAGGAAAAAGTTCGGCTATGCAAGAAGTTTTTAAACTATTATCTAAAATAAGTGACAGCGAAGCTACGATATTAATTACGGGAGAAAATGGAACTGGTAAAGAAGGAATAGCTAAAGCAATTCATGTAAATTCTAAAAGAAAATCTAAAAATTTTATTATTCAAAATTGCGGTGCTATAAATGATAACTTATTAGAAACAGAATTATTTGGACATGTTAAAGGATCTTTTACCAATGCAATAAAAGATAAAAAAGGTTTGTTTGAGTTAGCTGATAAGGGAACGCTTTTTTTAGATGAAATAGGTGACACTTCGACAACAATGCAGGTTAAATTATTACGAATATTGCAAGAAGGTACTTTTATTCCTGTTGGTGGCTCAGAGCAAAAACAAGTAGATGTAAGAATTTTAGCTGCAACAAATAAAAATTTAGAACTCATGGTAAAAAATGGTACTTTTCGTGAAGATCTTTATTATCGATTGAATGTAATTAATGTTAAATTACCTTCATTAAAAGAAAGAATTGAAGATATTCCTCTTTTAATAAAAAAATTTTTAGATAATTATAGCAAATTAAATAATACAAAAGTTAAAAAAATTTCATCTGGATGTTTGTATCGAATGGAAAAATATGCTTGGCCTGGTAATGTAAGAGAATTAGAAAATGAAGTAGAAAGGCTTTGTGTTTTGTCTGGAGAAAATGAAGAAATTAGTGATGATTTACTTTCTGAAAGAATTTTTGGAATTCAAGATAAAGAAGAAAAATTTAAAGGAATTAATAAAGAAGGAAATTTAAAAGAAGCTATCGAACAACTTGAAAAAGAAATGATATATGCCAATTTAGAAAAAGAAAATTGGAATAAAAGCAAAGCTGCAATAAAGCTTGGGATAAGTAGGGCAAGTTTAATTATGAAATGTGAAAAGTATCATTTAGATAAAAAATCCAGAAAATTAAATATAGAAGAGAATGATTCTCTTTAAGGCATTCTTCTATTCATTGTAAAAATCCCAAAAACTTGCTAAAAACATTTAATTGATTTTTAAAGTAAAGAAAATCAATTAAATGTTTTTGTTTTAGGAATTGATATGAAAATACATATTATTATTTTAATTAATACCTTATCCTTTTCTATCAAAGTATATTCAAATAGTTTAAATTCTTTGGATATGTTTTTACCCAAGGATAATATAGGTTATGAAGTTTCTGAAGAATCAGATGTATCTGTTAAATCTAGATATGAAAAAATAGAAGGAGATTTAAATATTTATCCTACAAAAGATTATTTAAAAGATATAAAAAAACCTAATTATAGATATGATCAAAATATTCATGAACAGTGTAATTTCCCTTCATTTAAAAATAATTATTCAATAAAATTCAAGGATGGAGTTGAGTATTCAAAATCGTATTCTAGTTTCGAAAATCAAAAAATTGATCCAAATAATTATTCAATAAAATTCAAGGATGGAGTTGAGTATTCTAGTTTCGAAAATCAAAAAATTAATCCAAATATTTATGAAAATAAGGAAAAAAATAATGATGATATAAATCAATTATATTATAAAAAATATATATATAGGTCGGACAATGATATAGAAATTTGTCCACCAATACATCCACTAATAAGGTAAATTAAATTAAATCGTTTTCTAATGTATACCTAATTGCATATATTTCATTATTGTTTAAATTAAATCTTTTCTTAGAGTCTAATTCATGATTGTAAGCTTCTTTTTCAGCCATATAAGATCCATATCCTAAATTATCATAATTTAATTTAGATGTGTTGTGATAGAAGTTTACAAATAATTTTTCTGGTACTCTTTTTAAAGTATATAAATAATTTAATATTTCAATTTCTAAAAAGGATTGTTTCCCATGAATTTCTATTTCATGAGCCAAAGTAGAACCTAAAATGCCCCAACTTTCAAAAGCCATTTTTCCAATTAAAACTTGTTTATTTTTTGAAAAGGCATTTCCTAAAGTAAGTCCTCTGTAAGGCAATTCATCATTGTATATTGGATTTTCTATATTTTCATCAATATCTATTGAAAAGAGTGCCATAGCAAGGTCTATGTTATCATTTGAATTTGTAGGCACTTCTTTTGGATAAATAACGGAAATATCAGCCATATTTTTTTGTAATAATGCGTATTTTTTTCTTTCTTGAAAGCTTAAAAATAAACAATAAAATAATGAAGTTATGAATAACAAAGGAATCCATAAATTTGTGAATGAAATGTTACTTATGTGCTTTTTAATTGAAAAATTCATTATTTAACTCACTTTTTGGGAAATAGAGAGGAATAACATGAATCGTTATTCTTAAATATGTATAAGAAAGATCTGTGCCAAATTTTAAAAATACTTTAATATCATGGCCTTAAATTGATTTTGATATTTTAAAAGTCTGTATCTGAAATAATTTGTCAATAATATAAACAAATAAATTAGAGTGTGTATATAAAATACACACTTGCTTTTATAATAATTAAATGAAAGATATTTTATGTTTATAAGATATATAATGAAATTATTTGTATTATTTCTGTTTTTAATGACAAATTCTAAGGTTTTTAGTGTTGAAAATTCATTTAAAATACTTGATGATACTTTGTTATTATTTGAAAAAAATGAAAATAATTTAAATTCGGATCAAATTGAAAAAAATTTGATTGATTTAAAAGAGTCAATTCAACTTGACTTAAAAATAGGAAATGCAGAAACTCCAATAAACATTTATTTGTTTTTAAACGGTATTATTAAAGATGATATTTATTCTTTACAATCTTTGTTATCTCAAAATGAAACAAAAGAGCTTCCCAAAGAAATATCTAAACATATTAATTATTCTATAGCCAAAAAATTAGCTTTAGGTTTAAAAGAAAATAGAACTGTTTTAAAAACTAAAATTATGATTGATCGAATACAAAATAAAGAAGATTGTTTATTATATATTAACGGTACTCAGTATAAAAATGTAAATTTGTTTTATACACCTTCAGGAATACCTATTTATCTTGGTCTATATTGTAAAGATGATAGTTTTGAAATTCAAAAAATACACCCATCAGAATCTCAAGAGATCTTGAAAGTATCTTTTAATCAATTTCAATTTAAGCAAAAAATCCCAATATCACTTCCAAATCCATTTAAAGCCAAAGAAAAAAATAATGATTTAGAACTGATCTTCCCCCAATTTTATAGACACAATTAACCGACCTTTTTCATTGGTCTAGTTATTTCAAATATAACTGGAGACAGATATCCATTCGACGAATGCTTTCTAACACGATTGTAGTAAACTTC
>NZ_JBIPMD010000253.1:0-4548 GCF_044369315.1 Silvanigrella sp. | reverse complement strand
CATCAATTTCATAGTACCGCTTATATTCATGTGTTCCCCCTTTATAGGGACACTTTTTAATGGAGCTAGAAATTGACATGGAACCACCTCACAACTAATTTTCGGTTATGGGTGTCTATTTGGTTAAAAAGGTAGTAATGAGATAAAGTCATATTTCTTTACCTCATTTGCGCTATTTTTCCTTTATTTATTTTTTTACTTCGAAATTTAAAATAGGATGTCAAAATAATAGAATATGATAAGAGGCAAATTTTAGATTCTTTCAACATTGAAGACTCCGATGAATTTGATTGCACTTGCCCTTGCGCAACAAATCGTCTACAATGAGATTGTTGGATTCTTGGTTCTCATATGCAGAGTTCTTTGTTTGAAAACCTTTATGGTTTTTGGCAAGGAACTTTTCGTTTTTCAGTATATTACTTTATCAATTACCGTTACTTTATACAAGTAAGTATACTTATTTCTTCTTGATTATTTTGTAAATATTCCTCTTTTTTTCTTTCAACAAATTCTTTTTCTTTCCATTTTATAAATTTTTGAATTTCTATTTTTTTATCATTATATCTTGGATGCTCTACAACAGTTTTATATAAAAGATCTGAATTTTTATGTAATCCTAATTTAATACATTCTTGCAAATAAATATCTGATTGTAATAGTGATGTAAATTTAATTGCAAAATTTGTATATATTTTCCTTTTATCTTGCAATACAGACAGCATTCTTAATGTCCAAAATCCATATTTTTTTTGTATAAAAACTAATGCAGAAAATGAAACTTTTGGAAATATTCTTGTATAATTTTCTAATACTGGTAACTCTTTTAGCGCAAGAAGAAACTGATCATTTCTTTCAACTAGTTTCTTTTTCTCTTCAATTAATTTTATTTCATTTTTTAATTTTACCTGGTTTTCTAAATTTGGTTTTTGTAAATTATTTTGTTTTTCTATTTTTATTTTTTGCTGTTGTTCATATTTATTTTTAGCATTTGATACCATTTTTTTTAGCCAAATGAGATCATTTAATTTATTCTGTTCAACAGCAATCTTATATATATTTGAAATAAATTGTTCTGGAAGTTCAGTTATTTCTGGTAAAATTAAATTTATATTAGGTAAACTCATATATCTTACTTTCAATTTATAAATTTAAAATGCCTTAATGCTTTTTCAACGTACATTTTAACATCATCTGTAATATCTGGGTTTAAATCATAAAAAATATTCAATTGCTTTTTATTCATTTCAACTTTCAAAGATTTTACATCTGCTTGAGATTTCTTTTCAACTTTATTTAGTAATGCTTCAATAAGTTCTTGATCAGAAGTCCATTTTTTTCGAGCAAATTCATTAATTAAAATACGCATTGGAAATTTTTCTTTGTTTTCTCTAATAATACTTTTTGCTTGGTCTGAATAAGATGCTAGTTTAATAATGCAATAGACGTAATTCAAATCTTTGCCAAAATACTCTGAAATATTTTCTGCACGCCAACCTAATTCTATTAGTTTCGCATACCCTTCAGATACATCAAGCGGATCTAAGTCAGTACGAAGAAGATTTTCAGTAAGTCCATGAAGCAATCTTGAATGCTTTTCAGAATATTTTTTAATTACACATAAAATTTTATCAATCCCAAGCTCTTTCGCTGCTAATATTCTTCTATGTCCATTAATAGCAATTAATTCATACTTATTTTCTTCGTCTCTTAATTCAACCACTACAGGTTGCAATATTCCTTCAGTTGCAATTGAGTTTTTTAAAGCTTGATATTCTAGATCTTTTGTATCAATTGAAAATCTGACATTTTCACTTAATAGAATCTCTGAAGGATTTAAATAAAATACTTTATTAATTGCAGATCTTATTTTTTCAAGTCTTAATTGTTCTGGTTGTTGGATGGTAAATGTCGGTTCCGTATAAATAGTTTCGGTAAAAGATTTAAGCTTTTTTTCTGCTAAGATTTCTTTGTTTGATTGTTGGTAATTTTTTATAGGTTCTGGCATATCAACCTCAGAAAAGTTATAACGCGTTATATAAAAATTTGGCCTCTATAAAACTTATAACGCGTTATAAAAATTTGGCCTCTATAAAACTTATAACGCGTTATAAAAATTCAGCCTTTGTAAAACTTATAACGCGTTATAAAAATTCAGCCTATGTGAAACTTATAACGCGTTATAAAATTAGCATTCAATTAATGCCTCTTCATCTTTCAATTGTTCAAATCTCTTTTGAGATACTTGAAATTGCGCCTGCTGTCTTCCAATACGCCCACCTTTTAAAAGTGGTTTAATTTCACCAGCCAAAGCTAAATATGATTTTGATATTGGAGAGTTTTTCAAATAGTTAATTAAAGGTGTATGTGCATTTGATGCTGAAAATACAGCTTTTGAAAAAGGAATAATATTTTCAAATAGAGGCATTTTAGTCTCTTTCGAAATTTTTCTTAATATCCTTTCATTTTGAACTTGAGCTGGACTGTCTTTATCAAATTTTTGAATAGAACAACCTAAAAAAGTTAACTTAGGATTCAAATATTTTTTTATTGTTTCAGCATTTTTAAATACTGTTGCTAAGCCGTCAATTACGTCATTTTCTGCAGGAGTCGGAACAAGATAATAATGGGAAATCGCAATAGCCGATTGAAATAATGAATCAGGACTTGGATTTGTATCAATAATTATTAAATCATAATTTTCTAACGCTTCATCATCAAAAACAGGATGCAATAAGAAACTCTGGCGAGCACTCCCGGAAACATTTTTATTAAAATCAAAAAGTCTTTCAGAAGAAGCTAAAATATCAATATT
This sequence comes from Silvanigrella sp., assembly GCF_044369315.1. Taxonomy (NCBI): domain Bacteria; kingdom Pseudomonadati; phylum Bdellovibrionota; class Oligoflexia; order Silvanigrellales; family Silvanigrellaceae; genus Silvanigrella; species Silvanigrella sp. The sequence continues at coordinate 1,736 of NZ_JBIPMD010000253.1, read as the reverse complement.
TTCAAATTTACTAGGTATAACAATTTCCGAAAATTTTAAGGAATGTTCCATTGCATAACAAATAGTTTGTTCATATTTCAATGTTGATGTATCTATACCTAAAAGTTTTGTTCCGTTAGATTGATAATCAAGATCAACAAATAATATTTTCAATCCAAGATGAACGTATGATGCTGCTAAATTAACAGCACATGTTGTTTTACCAGCACCACCCTTTTGAAGACAGATAGTTAAAATTGATGTATTTTTTTCGCTCATAAATCTCTCATCTTAAGATTAGTTACGTTTTAAATAAAGTCAGACTTTATTTAAAACCATAATTTATAGTAACTGTAAGATTTTTTGTGTCAACCTATAGTGATGAAAAAATGGCTTAGTGCTATTTAAATAATCAAACTAACAAAGAAAGAAAAAAGTAACAATATTTTTCCTGATACGTTACTTATCCGACCCTCTTTGCTTTCAGTAGTCAGGATAAGCAATATTATCCTGCTAATCTTGATATTATTTAATCGTTAGTCCGATTGTATTTTGGAAATATCATTGTCTTGCAAAAAAATTTTTGGTGTAAATCCTAATATACAATGACCAATATTTCATTGAAAAATCATAAATGAGGTTTAAGTGAACAAAATACAAACCCAGATAGTGCGTTTTTTAAGTAAATCCGGGTCGCGCACCTAAATGGTCAAAAAAAATAAATTTAAAATCTTCAAATTTTTAATTTATTAATTTATTAATTTATTAATTTATTAATTTATTAATTTATTAATTTATTAATTTATTAATTTATTAATTTTATTTAAATATGTATGAAACAGGTGGTTTATTATCAAACCAAACTGGTGATAATTTAAGATTGACAAGCTCATTTTCAATATTAAATTCAACCATATTTCCCCAATCAATTGATGAAAATTGAAATTGAATTAATTTTCCAGATTCATAATTTATAGTACATTTAGAAACAACACCTGGCGCTGGATAGCCCAGCCCATCCCCCCACATCGTACAATATTGATGTGAAGCTGTTTCGTTAGAATTTAATATTTTAATAAATTTCGAATGGTGGAATACCCAATGGTCGCTATCTTCACAAGAAATATGAACAACTTGGTTTGTCTTATTGTTTGAAATCCAACAACTATTTCCGCCATAACATCTATCCAGTTCATGAGCTAATAAGCTTGAACTATATCCTAAAGCAAACAATGTAAATAAATACTTATTCATAATGCTCCTTATTAAAAATCATATATATAATAACCAATGCCTATGTAGTGTTATTGTAGAGAATGTCTAGCATAATTTCAAGTTACAAATTTCCTACCAATATGGGGTTGTAAGCGCTACAATGGCATTTGGTTAAGGTTATGAGTTGTAAGATATGGGGTACCGAGCGGCTGAAACGAAAAAAAGCGGTTTAAAAAATACTACAACTATCTATAGACTAAAATTTTCTTTGATTGTGACCTCTTAAACCTATTTTCACCGGATAAGTTCCCTTATCCTCCCTTGCCTTTAAAATTTTGTTACGATGCTTGGAAAGAATAAATTGCGTCTTTTTGTTTTCCCCCCTTTTTTTCAGATCAATTTCCACTTTTAGGAGTCTTGGGGGTTCTGTTGCAAATAATTAGGAGCTACGAAAGATTGGGTTGTTACTTTTCAAGAATGTCCCCTTTAGGCGCAATTATCCAGCGAGGGAGCTAAATTGCTCCCAAATAGGCAAATGGCTT
>NZ_JBIPMD010000252.1:0-4563 GCF_044369315.1 Silvanigrella sp. | reverse complement strand
GCAAAACCCAAAAGATTGGTTACCTTGGAATTATCTTGATACTATCAACAAAATCAAAAACCACTCTCTATAAAAAATTTAATTCCATTCATTGTGTTTGTAAAATGCACTTATTGGGAGGACACGCGCCAATTTGAACGAGATTTGATTTAAATCATATGCATTGGCCTGTTGTTTTAAAACCTGAATATTTAGAATCATTAATCTCGTGGCTAGAAAGACATGCGGAATATTATAAAGTGCCAATTGAGACTTTATTTTCATCTGGTCTTAGAATGAATCCACCTAAAAATATTCTTGAAATTGATTTTATTAAATTTCCTAAACTCTATTCTCAAATAGAAAAATATACAGGGGTCAATAAATTTTTTTTAGAAAAAATGATCCTGGAATCATATTCACCTATGTTATTTGATTTTGTTGGAGTACACACAAGAAATGAATTTGATAATTACACTAATAATTTTAATCCATTTCATTTATACAATAAACATGTTTATCCTAAAAAGACAAATAGTTTAAAAAATATAAATATCATTCCTTGGGTATCAAATACACCTTGGTCAAAAAGTATTACTATTGAAAGATTTTGTTCTCAATGCAAAAAAGAGAATAATTTTTATAAGCAAATAGTTTGGCATCTTTGTCTCATATCGACATGCCAAAAGCATAATTGTTATCTTACGGAAGTAAAAAGTTCATCCAATAAAAAAACAAATTTCACTGAAGTATTCAATGAACCTCCTTCAAAAGAAATTTTATCTTTGGATAAAAAAAATTATGAAGCGTTTAAAAGTGGTATAGTCCATTTTAACAATGGTGATACAATGAATGGATTTGTCTGGTTCAGATTTTTAAGAAGCCTTGCCAAATATGTATGTCCGCCTGAGAAAGTTATTACTCCAGATATAGAAATGTTTAAAAGTTTCTGGAAAAATGTTCCTATTAAATATGAAACTAAAGTTCCATTCGAATTATTAAGTCAAAATGATAGAATTTCTATTATGAAAATAGTTGCATTTCTTGTTAAAAATTGGCCAAGAAACTTTATTTCAAAGGTACTTTATAATTCTTGTGAAATTCGTAATTATAAGATGAAATATTATACGCCATATGCACTTTCAAAATATATAGATTTTCCTTGCGATAAAAATATTTATAAAATGAATCCTGATTTTTCAAGTAAATGTAATTGGCTAAAATATGCCGGTCTTTTTAGCGAAATTCGCTATATATTAAAAAGAGATATTCGAGCTTCTGATAATTTAATCCCCTTCATGGTAGAATATGGAAAAATGTCTATTGATAAAGCAAAAAATCTGATTGATGAATTTGTTAAAATGGATATAAATCGTATTGGAGCAACTGCATACGAGATCAACAAAGATAATGTTAATCTCCAAATTCATTCAGAGAACTCTCTTCCAATTGAAGTGCAAGATCATCATGACTTGCCTGAGTATAACGTGCAGTCGTATTAAGTGAATTATGTCCAAGAAGTGTGGAAAGCTCGACTAATTTCTTATGGTCATTATAATACGAAGTAGCAAAAGTATGCCTTAAAGTATGAGCTGACGCTTTGCAATTTGCTTTAACCATAATTTCTGAAATAATTTTTTGTAGTGCTCTTTTTGTTAACTTTTTACCGACATTAGTTGAAAAAAACGCTGAATTTTCAAAGATAAAATTATTTTCATTTTTAGATTTTCTAAAATCAATATAACTTTGCAGTGCTTTTCGAACACTGGCATTTAAAGGAACAAAACGTTCTTTTCTTCCTTTGCCATCCCGTATACGTACTTGTCCTGATCTTTCATATAAGCATATATCGCTGAGTTGCATGGATTCGACTTCACCAATGCGAAGTCCCGCCTGCAACATCAGTTGAACAATGGCGTAATTACGGGGGCCGTGAATCCCTTTGCCTGCGAAGGTGAGCACTTTGTGTAAGTCATTCTTAGGGAGTGAACGAGGTTTTAAAGCCCTCTGCACGCTTTTTAGCTTCACTTCTGTGGTAGGATCAGTTTTAATGAAGTTATTCTTCAAAGCCCAACTAAAAAAACGTCTAAGGCTTTGGATTCGACGATTGATGGTGGATGCTGCTCGCTTTTCAGTTTGGTCTAAATACCCACGATAGCGTTGAAGAGTGAAAGCATCAATTTCGCTTGCTTTAACAGCAGGAAAGAGTTTATGAACCCACGCTTTAAAAAGATGCAAGTCGCAAAGATAATTTTTGACCGTATGCACAGAACGATCGGTTTTCAAAAGTTCCAGTTCAAAATCTGGAAAATAGGATTCAAAGGTCAGTTCCGAATTTTTGATCATTATATGCACTTTTACCCCCCCCCCCAAGTTAGCATTCCGTAAGAAAGTACATATAACGTACAAAAATTAAGGAAAAAAGTACATATAATGCTATTTATATGTACTTTTTTTGAAAAGGAAGAGCGTTTTATTTTCTAAACAGATAAAAAAGTTTCTTTGCGATTAATCGAGAAGATAGCTTTGAATGATAAGAATTAATATATCAATTAATTTTTTATTGGCAGATTTACAAGTTTTTTTAATAAATTTTTTCTTACAAAAGAACTTTAATTTACATTTTTTAAGAAACTTTTCCTTTTATTAAAATTTCTATCTTATGAGAACTACTCTCAATATTTTGACTTTGTTTTATAACATTATTTGAAATTTCTAGTGATGTATTTGCGGACTCTTGGCATTTTTGAGTGATTTTATCTATTTGTCCCATTGTAATAGATATTTGCCTAACCCCTATCTCTTGTTCTTTTGTAGCATTAAAAATTTGCTCCATTACCATTGAAAGAGATTGAATATTATTATTAATTGTTTGAAAGGTTTCTTTTGCAATTGAAGTTACTTTTTTCCCTTCATTAATTCTTTCTTTTGTTATATTCAAAATCTTGTTAACTTGTTCCTGACTTGAGGCAATTAATTCTTGTATTTCTTGAGCAGATTTGCCACTAATTTTTGCTAAATTACCAACCTCTTCTGCTACAACTGCAAACCCTTTACCGTGTTCACCTGCTCTAGCAGACTCAATCGAGGCATTTAAAGATAAAAGTTCAGTTTTAGCAACAATATCATTAATTACTGCTGTTTTTGAATGAATTTGGGCAATCATATTCGAAAAATCTTGAAGTTGTGCGCTAGATTCTTGAATAGCTTCCATAGAAGAAACAAGATCATTCATAATTTTTTGACCTTGCTCTGCTTTCACAGATGAATCTTTTGCAATTTTTGTAGATTCATTTGCATTTTCAGTTGTTCTATTTACCATGCTTGTTATTTCATTTATAGCAGCTGTACTTTCATGAAGAGAAGCCGCTTGTTCTTCAACCGCCTTATTTAAAAATTGAGAACTTTTTTTTAATGAATCTCCGATTTGATTCATTACACCGCTCTCATGATTTAGTTCTTTTACGGAATTTAAAAATAATTTTGATATAAAGTTTGAAAATAAGATTACAGAAATTAATGATAAAATAAAAATAAAGCATACAGTGATAATTAATAAATATGCATTTCTTTTATTGACTCCAAACAAAATATTTGTTGGAATCGTCGCAACGATTCTCCATTCAATTTCAGGAATAAATTTTTTATTTGAAATTTGCTTGTATGAAATATTAATTTCACTTTTTAGATCATTATCAAAATAAATCATGGAATCTGTTTTATTTGACATAATTTCCTTAAAAGGAGTTGAATTAAAAAACTGATTTGATTGTCTAGCCTTAAAAAATGGATCTATTTCCAATTTATTGGAGTTTCTAGATGGGCTATAGTCAACAATAATTTCACCCTTTTTATTTAATAACATAATTTCAAGCTCTTTTTCCTTAGAAGCATTTTCATAAATATATTGAATTTCATCATTAAACCAAGAAGCATTTGCCCTATTCGTTATGACACCAATTTTTTCACCAGATTTGTTTTTGACAACAGTAGAAAAGCTAGTGGATAAAATTTTTTTTCCATAAGCAACTTCAATTAAAGGATCTATTTTAGCATCTTCAAAATAAGTTCCGGCAAAACCATTTGTTTTATTTTCAGTATATTTTTCAGACAAAGCATTTATAAACCATTCTTCTTGTGAATAATTTTTTGAAGCTAATTTTGAAGAATTGATGGCACTGCCTGAGGCGTTTTTATTGTTTGAAGCAATATAATTCCCTTTTGTATCCACAAATAAGATAATATCATATATCCCATACGTGCTGCTGTAACTATTAAAGACTTCTGTTATATTTTGGATATTTTTTTCTTGTAAAACGGAGTTAACTGCAAAAGCCTGAATATCCCCATATCTTTCATAAAATTGCGCTGAAATTGCTTTATCTAGGGATTGTATGGTGCTTGATTCAAATTTTTCTACAGCAAGATTATTCTGAATTTTTGAATTATTAATGGCAATTATTATTGTTATTAATGATAAAATTGTTAATCCCAATGCGCCAACTATTAAAAGCTTATTTTTTAACTTCATGTTATCTAAAAAGTTTAAATGTAACATTAAGTATTTCCCAATTTAATGTGAAA
>NZ_JBIPMD010000251.1:0-4568 GCF_044369315.1 Silvanigrella sp. | reverse complement strand
TGTGATATTCCTCGATGGATTTCATGAGGTACATGTTAATACAATGGAAGGATTTTGGTCATTATTAAGATCTTGGCTCAGACCTCATCGAGGAATATCACAAGAAAAATTGCCGCTGTACCTAGGATTTTTTGAATTTATTCATAATGCCAGAAAAAAGAGGAAGATCTTTACTTGGAAACTTGATCAAAACACTGTTTTCATAAAAGACCCTGGAATCCATATAGAGCCAAAAAAGTTACCCAGGAGGCCAGGAGAGTGAGCGTCCACCTAAAACGTGGCAATGCATATAATAAACGGTTTGGCCACCATTTTCTCCGTTATTCATGACAAGTCTATAACCCGAATTTATGATTCCCGTTATTTCTGCCACTTTTTTTGCGGCAAATAAAACTCTTCCCATTTGTTCGATATCTGATTCTTGGGATTCAGAGACATTGATTATTTTATTTTTTGGAATCACAAGAACATGAACAGGTGCTTGTGGATTTATATCATTAAATGCGAAAGTATATTCATCCTCATAAATAGGCTTACAGGGAATTTCGCCCGAGAGAATTTTTTCAAAAATGGTTTTATCAGACATAGGTTATTCTTTCATATGAATAGTATTATCAATAAAAACATATTTAGGAATAACATAAGATCTAAAAAAGGAAAATATTTAAAAAGAAATTTTGTGAATTAAAAGGGAGTTAGGTAAAAACAAATATGACGATGAGTAATACGAGGAAAACTCCTACAAACCAAAAAATACCCATTGGCTTGTGTATTTCATAAGGATCTTCTTCATCTATAGTAACAATTTTATTTCCTTTGTATTTGTTTTTTCCAGAATCTTCTTCTTTATGTATATTTTTTTTCGAATCAGACATTTTTTCTTTGCTGTCTTCATGTTCATTTGATTTTGGCATAGCTTCATTTGTGCTATGAGCATCTTTATGCTTTGTTTCTTCTTTTGCTGTTTCTTTATTATGACTCGCGGCATCATGAGATTTTTCTTTGTTCTCTGTTTTAGAGCCTTCTTTTTCTTTTTTATTATCATGTTCATTCGCCTTAGGTGCTTCTTTTTTAGGAACATAAACTTCTTCTCCATTTTCTTTATGGGGAGCAGCATGTTCCTCTTTCGCAAAAGTCAAAAAGGGGAAAAACAAAAACAATAGCTTTATACAAAAGGAAAATTTGTTTGAAATCAATTTTTGTCGCAAGGTGATTCCTCCAAGGACAATGGTATAAAATAAATTGGCCTTATCAAAGTAACAAATCTACTTGCATTCTATCTTTTTTATGTGGGCTTTTGTTGCAATTGATTCCAAATTTGACGGACGAGTTTCATCCAGCTTTCTGAGTTCGCTGGAGATATGCCTTTTATAGAAAAAAACCTTAAAATAGGCGAGCCTGCGTGTTTTGGACCTTGTTTTGGTACCATGTCTGTAAATAAGTAAACAGGTCCATTGATGTTGTGTCTTTTAAATATTTTTTCAGGACCATATACCCTAAGTTCAACTCTTAAAAGTCCTTTTGGTTTTTCTACAACTTGTTCAAAAAAAGATTCCATTTGATCGGACTGTTCTTCGGAATGAGTTTGTAAACATAACGCAAGTTCACTCTCTCCAAAATCATGAATTTTACTTTCAAATCCATAAGAGAAGCTTCCGTAGCATAGCCATATGTCAACACAAAAACCTGGTAGCATAGTTTACTTAAATCTTCCTGAACGAATAATACCAATAATGAGCCATAATCCTAGAATTACGGCCGTCCCAAAACCAATTAAGCCGAAGGTAGCTAAGAAGTCGTATAGTTTACCCTGTTTTCCATAAGTAGCAATACTACTTCCTAGGACAATAGATCCTAAAAGTATAGCAAGGCTTAGTCTATTTGATGCACGATCTAATTCTCTTGTTAAAAATATAATATCTTCACTCTTAAACTGGAAGGCCAGAGTTCCTGATTGTAGTTTTTTAGCTAAAATACGAAGTGTAATAGGTAAATCTTTAATAAATGCACCAGAATCATGCATTGCTAAACCAATATTGCGTTCGAACCATTTTTTATCAAACTGAAAAAGAGAATTTTTCTCATAATATTCAGTAGCAAAATTTAGAATTTGAAATTTGGGATCAACACTTCTACCAAAATTTTCTAGGGCGATTAATGCTCTAAAAAATAAAATAAGATCTCTTTCCAAAGGGGCATTTCGATTTGCAGATATGCGTGCAATTCGCATTAAGGTTCTTCCTAAATGCAGATCTTGAATGGGCAAAGAAATGATATTATCTAGTATCTCAGATATTTCAGACTCAAGTTGTGAACTAAGAGTTAAATCGTCTTTTTCGGTTAGTTCAACAAAAAGGCGCGCACAAGTTTCAATGTCATGTTTAGATAAAGAATAAAACATAAATGCTAATGTGTTTCTTAAATCTCTTTTCAAACGAACGGTCAGACCAAAATCAAGAATCCCTAATTTTCCATCATCCATTTTTATTAAATTTCCAGGATGAAGATCTCCGTGAAAAATTCCAAATTGAAAAGTCATATCTAAAAATGCTTCAACAGCAATTTTAACTAAATTATGTCCTCCATCGATAATGTTACTTTCCGTAAATTTTTTACCGGTGACTTCGCTCATACATAATATTTTTGAAGTACAAAATTTATAATTTATTACTGGAATATGGATATTTTCATGATTTTTGAAAAATTGTCGCATTCGTTCCGTGTTTGCTGCTTCTCTTGAGTAATCGAGTTCATTTAAAAGAGAACGGCGAAGTTCGGCTACAATTATGGTGGGGCGAAGAAGTTTTAATTCAGGCAAAGCGGTTTCTAAAATAGATGCAATGGTCATTAAAATAGCCAAGTCATTATTTATAGCAATATCAATGTCTGGGCGTTGTATTTTAAACACGACGGAGCTCCCCCCTTTTAAGGTTGCTCTGTGGACTTGACCTATGCTTGCCGATCCTATGGGATTAAAATCAAAAAAATCAATTTCTTCTAATAAATGGGTAGGGAGTTCATTTTCAAGGGTTTTTTCAATGATTTCTTTATTTATAGGCTTCACTTTATCACATAATCTTTTAAATTCTTCAACATAACTTTTTGGCAAAAGATCTTCTCTGGCAGAAAGAAGTTGCGCTAATTTTACAAAAGTTGGTCCAAGCTCTTCAAATGCCATTGCAAGTCTTTTTGCCCTGGAAAAATGATAATTTGGAGATTGTTCTTGAGAATTATTTTCTGAATTCGTACTTTGTAAAAGATCACCAAGTTCTGTTCTTTGTATCTCTCTTTTAAATCCATAACGAGCTAGAATATTTACTATATGGGTTAGTCTCCCAACATTTCTAAATTTTTGTAGAATACTTGAAGGCATATATTTGAATCCTCAAAATAGCAAACGAGGTAATCTTGAATTACCTTTCTATGACTTTAGTATATTAGACCTGTAACAAGTGCCAATGGATTCTGTTGCAGTCTCAAAAAATATGTAAGGATTGATTGAGCTGTTCAATAAGGGAGTAAAAATGAAATTAAGTAGCGTTGAATTTGTGAAAATGTATAAAGATGGGGATCTTAATAAGAAGGTTTTATTGGATGTTCGCGATGTTGAGGAATGTTCATTAGGAATGCTTTCAGGAAGTATAAATATTCCAGTAGCTGAATTAGATTCACGTTTTTCAGAAATTTCAAAAGATAAAGAAATCTTTATTTATTGTAAATCGGGGGGGCGTGCCGAAAGAGCAGAAATGTTCTTAAATTATATGGGTTTTAAAGAAACTCGTGTAGCAAGCCCTGGCGGTTATCCTGAGTTAAAAGCTTTAATTTAACCTAGTCATTAATTTAAAGCTTTTTTCACTGCAGCAAGCAGTTTATCAGGTACAAATGGTTTAATAAACCAAGCATTGACACCAATTTCTTTGCCTGTTTGAGCATCTTCGGGATTGGTATCTTTTGTTAAAATAAAAATAGGAATATTTTGAGTCTTTGGGTCTGCTTTTAAGGCTTTTGCAAGTTCAAAACCACCCATAACAGGCATATTTAAAGCAGAAATCACAAGATCTATGTTTTTACTTTTTGCTACGGACAAGCCTACTGATCCATCTTGCGCTTCTAAAACGTTAAAGCCTCCTTTAGAAAGAGCGAATTTTGCAAGATTTCGAATTGTGGGAACGTCATCGACAATCAAAATTGTCTTTGCCATAAAAAACCCTCAGCTATTTCAATATACAAATGTTATTATCGGTCTTTTTTTCGCTTACTTGAATATTTTTTTATAATGGAATGAGTTTTTATTCCTTCTGTTCAAAAAATGAAATAGAGAAGAAGCCATAAATTAAAATGTTATGAAGTCTCTTAATATAAAAATGAGAAAGTATTTTTCTATTTTATTAGGAGTTTATTATGGCAAAAACATTTTCCTGTTTATTAGTTGGTGTCGATGTGTGTCCTCCCAATAAGTGATTTTTACAAAGCATAAATCCAGAATTAAATATCCTTTTGAGGAGGAGATTTAAATGGAGATGGAAAATAGAATTTTAAAATTGTCAGAACAAGTTGCTTTTGAAAGA
>NZ_JBIPMD010000068.1:0-14785 GCF_044369315.1 Silvanigrella sp. | reverse complement strand
TCACAATGGCTTCAATTAATTTGTTACCTTATTAATCGCACTGCTTACTTCCACGCTGATGGCTAATCTTTACGTGGGTGAGATTCGCACTCACTGGTTCTTACGCACTTATCTTGGCGCACCATAAGATAACTTCTCCTTAAGGGATAATAAAATGAGAGCATTCAACACACTTTTAAGAGACAACAAATGAAGCTTAAGGGTCTTAATATATTATGACTTAAGAATCAAGTTAACAATTTTGTGTTTTTTATTGAAAAATTTGTAAAAAATATTTAATTTTTATATTCAGATTGATAAAAAAGATTGTGGGACTAATTTTAACAGATCCTAACAAATATTTTTATAGGAATAAATATGAATTATTTTACAAAAGAAACATTTGCTTTTTTATATGAATTAAAAAGAAATAATAATAAAGAGTGGTTTCATTTAAATAAAGATAAATTTGAAACATATGTTAGAAATCCATTTTTAAAATTTATTATTGACTATGAACCCTATTTAAAGAAAATCGCTCCTCAATACGAGGCCATAGCAAAAAAATCGGGGGGATCTTTATTTCGTATTAATAAAGATACTCGATTTGGTAATAGAGATGAACCCTATAAAACATGGATTGCTGCTCAATTTCGTCACCAGAAAGGAAAAGATTATACTTCTCCTGGATTTTATCTACATATAGAACCAAATAAATCTTTTTTTGGAGCAGGCATTTGGCATCCCGATACAGCAACATGTGGAAAAATTAGAAAATCTATTTTTGATTTTCAAGATGAATGGTTAAAAAATAAAAAAATATTTAAAGAAAATTTTGAGATGAAAGGGAATTCTTTAAAAAAAATTCCAAAAGAATTTTTAGATTGTCCAAAAGTTGAAAATGATTTAATTCGGAAAGATTTTGTGATTGATCATTTATTAACTAAAGAAGAAATTCTGAGTCCGGAACTCTTAAATAAAATTGTTAAATTAACAGAACTTTCTTCTGATTTTGTATCTTTTTTAACAGATTCAGTAGGATTAAAATATAAATAAAAAAATAGGCGTAAGATTTTATTAAAATTTCACGCCTTTAAATATTTTATTAATTTCTAAATAATCTAAAAGAATCAACAACACTGCCCTGTTGATCAACTTTTTGCAAACGAACAAAACCATTTGCTTCATCTACCATACTATGTAAAATTCTAAATCCGCTATTTTCTAAACTATATACAGTAGTTGTTCTTGGTGCACGAATTCTAAGAACTTCTAAAAAACCTTCTATAGGAAAAAATGCCATTCTAGTACAAAAAGAAAGATTTCCTAATTAATCAAAACCACATACGTTTTTATCTTCTACCAATTGAACATCACTATTTGAAATTACATTTAATTTATAAACCCCTTTACCAGGTGAGTAGTCGCTAGACCAAAAAGAATTTACTGGTAAATTGTGAGCAAAAGCGGAAGTTGTAATTAGCATTAAAGAAGAAAGAATAATTTTTTTCATTTTTATTTCCTTTGTAAAAATATTTATTTTGTTGGGACGTTTCCATTCTATTAATTTATAAATTTTTATTTGTCAATTATTTAATTCATAATTATAAATATTTTTTATAAAAAACAAATGTTACTCATTAAATATTATTTTTATTATAATACTTATATTTAATATTTTTTTATAAATATTCTTGACGATTTGAGATTTTAATGAAAAAAATTAAAGAGAGAATTTTAAAAAGTTAAAGCTCTCTCTTTAATATATCATTAATATTATCTTTTTCAAAATAAGAGGTTTCATTTGCTATCCTTTTTTTTTTATCGTTAAGTCCTTTATTAGTTTGTATTTTAATTATTTTTTATTTTAAAAAAAGCGCGTCTTTTTCAGCCGTAATAAGCATAATTTATTCATTTATATTAATATTTTCATATTCAAAGTTTAATATAAATCAAGTGACTTTAACAAGTGCTTTTTCAGTAAGCATTATTATTACTCTTACAGTTGCATTTGTTATTATTCCAGGTCTTTATTTTAACGAAATATTGAATAAACAAGGTATTTTAAAAAGTCTTGTTTCATCCATAAAAAACTTCCCTCTAGATAATGAAAAAAAATCTTTAATTTTAATTTTAGGAATCCTTCCTGCACTCGAGTCCTTTACTGGCTTTGGAATTTCGTTACTTCTAGGAATTCCAATATTTTTTAAATTATATTCTCCCATGCAAGCTTTTCAATTATCAATGTTAAGTTTAAACACCATTCCATGGGGAACTCTTGGTATATCAACAGTTATTGGATCTAAATTAACTGGGTATTCTATTCATGATATTGGAAAAATGAGTTCTCTCATAAGTTTTTTAATTTTTCCATTCATAGGAATGATGACTTTATATATCATTGGTAAATATGATTTAATAAAACGTAAGTGGTTTATTGGCCTTGGTCAAGGTTTTCTTTTTGCAACTTTACTATTTAGTTTTAATTACTTTGGATTGACTGAAATTGCAGGAATTTTGACTGGAGTTATTACAAGTTTAATCATGTTGCTATTTTTTTATTTTTCTGAAAAAAATAAACTAGAATTTATTTTAAAAATAAAAGAAGTCTCGAAATTTATTTTTCCTTATGTCTTATTATTAATTGTGATTATTACTTTTAGAATTCCATTTATATATAATTATTTAGAAAATATTATGAAAATTCAAAATCAAAATATTTCTTTTAACCCATTCATTAGTCCTGGATTTAGCTTATTTATAACAAGTTTAATTTTATTTTTAATAAAACCTATTTCAATTGATTCTAAAATGATTTTTGTTAAAACAAAAATAGCAATATCAAGTTTATTTATGTTTATTTTATTAGCACGTATTATGTTTGAATCAAATATGGTGACAGAAATTTCAAATACTTTACAAAATTGGGATGCAGGTATTATTAAAATAATAATTTTACCTTTATTTGGAATGATCAGCGGTTTTATTACCGGTTCAAATGTAGGAGGTAATGTTCTTATAATGAATGTTCAACAAAAAATTGGAGAATCCTTAGGAAATGGATTGCTTTTCTCTGCAGTTCAAAATAGTAGTGCAGGACATGTTATCTTTACATCTTTACCAATTATAATATTGATTATGACAATAGCGAATAGCTCTTTTAAATATAAAAATGAAATTATAATCAAGGAAAAAGATCTTCTTTATTTTGGATTAAAAATGGCATTATTTATTTATTGTTCGATTTTAATAACAACCATTTTACTTTATTATTTTATTTAAAATTATTCGTTTAATGAATATAGTCTCTAGGATTATTTTATGGCATAAGAAAGAATTAGAAACTTTAAAGGCATTTTGTTTTTTTAAAGGAGATCCTTATGCTTAACAATACATCAATTTGGCCCAAATCAAGAATTTTAAATCTATTTCATATTGAAAATCCAATTGTACAAGCAGGTATGGTTTGGATAAGCGGTGGTAAATTAGCTGCCGCAAGTGCAAATACAGGCTGTTTAGGTATCATTGGAGCGGGCAGCATGAATCCAGATCTTCTAAGACATCATATTCAAAAAGCAAAAAATCTTACTACAAAACCTTTTGCAGTAAACATCCCGTTACTTTATGATAAGACAAAAGATCAAATTGAAGTTGCATTAAATGAAGGGGTTAAAATTTTTTTTACGAGTGCTGGTTCACCAAAAACATGGACTTCTTTTTTAAAAAAAGAAGGATGCACCGTTGTTCATGTTGTTAGCACTCCAGAATTTGCAAAAAAATGTGAAGATGCTGGTGTAGATGCAGTTGTTGCAGAGGGATTTGAGGCAGGAGGACACAATGGGCGTGATGAAATAACAACTCTTGTACTGTTGCAACAAATAAAAGATCACATTTCTATTCCTGTTATTGCTGCTGGTGGAATTGGTTCAGGAAGCTCTATTCTTGCTTGTTTGGCTTTAGGTGCAGAAGGAGTTCAAATAGGTACTGCTTTTGCAGCTACTATTGAAAGCTCAGCCCATGAAAATTTTAAAAATGCGATGTGCCAAGCAAGCTTTAATTCCACTTTTTTAAGAATGAAAAAATATGTTCCTGTTCGTTTGCTTGAAAATGAGTTTTCTAAAAGAATTGCCTCAGCTGAAGATAGATGCGCTGATAAAAATGAATTGATCGAAATTTTAGGAAAAGGTCGTGCAAAAGAAGGCATGTTAAATGGAAACATTGAAGAAGGTGAACTTGAAGTAGGTCAAATTGTTTCAGAAGTAACAGAAATTTTATCTTGTTCTAAATTAGTAAATAAGTTAACTCAAGAATATTTAGAATCAAAAAAAATATTTTTTTAAATTTATACAATCATAATTATAAATATAAAATATAAAAATAACGAATATATACATATTAAATACAAAATAAATTGATAAAAAATTAACTAAAGAGATTTTTCATTGACACGATGAAGTTAAAGTAATTTTGACAGTGTCAAAAAAAATGCAATCTGCAAATTTAATTTTTTATGAATTGCATGGTTGAAGTTAAAGGTTTAGGAGGCTAACTGTTATGGGATTTCGTATAGCTACTAACGTGCAATCATTAAATGCACAACGTAACTTAACAATAAGCAACGACATGAATAATCTTTCAATGGAAAAATTATCATCAGGCTTCCGTATAAATAAAGCTTCTGATGACGCAGCTGGTTTAGCAATTAGCGATAAATTAAGAGCTGATTATCGCGGTTTAATAATGGCAAGAAGAAATGCAAATGATGGTATTTCATTAATCCAAACAGCAGAAGGTGGATTAAATGAAATAGGCAATATTTTATCCCGTCTTCGTGAGCTTTCAATCCAAGGAGCAAGCGATACGATTGGAAATACAGAAAGAGGATTTCTGAATAAAGAATTTGGTCAATTAAAAGATGAAATCAATCGTATTTCAAAAACAACTGAATTTAATGGAACATTACTTTTAGTTGGAGATCAAGATGATATTGACGATGAAATAAAAAAACGCTCAAATACATTTCCCCTAGAAATTCAAGTTGGTAAAAACTATTTTGAATCTGCAGATAACTTAGATAATCCAAACCCAACCAACATCATTCGTATCGACTTTAGTAATGTGAATGCATCCGTGAATGAAGAGGGATTAAACCTAGGCACATCTGAAGATG
Source organism: Silvanigrella sp. (assembly GCF_044369315.1). Lineage (NCBI taxonomy): Bacteria > Pseudomonadati > Bdellovibrionota > Oligoflexia > Silvanigrellales > Silvanigrellaceae > Silvanigrella > Silvanigrella sp. Next base: position 9,636 of record NZ_JBIPMD010000068.1, on the reverse strand, counting down.
ATGAAATGTCCAGCGTTGCTTCAAAAGAAATGTCTCAAAAATCTATTAATGTTCTTGATGAAGCCATTACAAAAGTCTCTTCTTACCGCTCCACAATGGGTGCGATCCAAAGTCGTCTTAATTCAACAATCAATCAGTTAAGTATCCAAGCAGAAAACAATGCTGCAACAAATAGCCGTATTCGTGATACCGACTTTGCCGAAGAAACAGCTAAACTTGCACAATCAAATATCTTAAAACAATCTGGTGTTTCTGTTCTCGCTCAATCCAATCAAATTCCATCTCTTGCATTACGTCTATTAGGGTAACGCTCCGTATTTTGGGGATAGGTATTTATTCTATCCCCAAAACAAAACATAAAATGGCAGTTTATTATAAGCAAAAAATAAAGATATTTTAGGAAGCCCTAATACAGCAATTAAATCTTTTGGCACACCTTGATGAATTTCAGGAATCCCAATATCAAAACTATAACCTTCATTTTTTAGTGCTAATTTCGATTTTCCACATATCTGATTACAAATTTCGCTTGTTACGTCTTTAATATCCGCATCAGAAACCTTTCCGTCTTCAGGTAACATAAATACCGCTCGTGTTATTGCTTGTGCAGATAATAATTCCATGCAAAAAGCCATAGTTCCTTTGCCACTATCTCTTGCCAATTGCATTCTTCCTGCAACAACAATTTGTAAATGCACGTCTTCGCCAACAACAGGCTTTAAAAAAGAAGGCTCAGTTCTTGTATTTGTTTTAACAATTTCTTTTGTTGATTTAATAAAAGCGTTCAATACTTTGACATCAAAAATAGCAGCTTCTGTTGCTAAAAAATCTTTTAAACTTTTTGGAGACCCTCCAGAAGGTTTTGCAGAAGGTACGCGAGTTGTTCCAGATGAATTTGATTGATATGAATTGCTTGAGAAAGATCCTCCTTTAGAAGCGCCACCACCTGAGCCAATAACTTTTGTTAAGTTATCAATTTTTGTATCTATTTGTTTTATATCTGCGTGAGACTCAAGTACATGTTCCTTTAATTTTGCAATATCTTTTTTAAGCTCTTTTTGCTCTCCCAATAAATTTTTTTGAGTTTCAATGAGTTCCATTATTTTATCAATAATATCCTCATAATAACGATCTAGCTTTTTTTCTAATGGGTTTTGGGCCGACATCCTTCTTTCATACCTCTCGTCCTAACAGAGAGTGGTAGCAATTAACTGACATATAAGTGTATCGATTAGCTATGCTAAAATCTGAAGGAGTGTTAAGGGGGAAAAATGACGCAATCTATATTCAATAACATCATAGTTGTTGACGACGATCCTGACGTTCTTTCGCAAATGGAAAAAATATTTCAGAAAATAGGAAAGAAAAACTATAAAGGTTTTCCTGGAGCAGAGCCAGCAATTAAAGAATTGGAATCCAATGCAACAGCTTATGATATCATTTTTGTAGATGTAAGAATGCCTGTTATTTCTGGAATTGCTTTAGTTCAATTTATAAAAACTCACGAAAACAAAAAAATAAGAGATTGTTTTTGCATTCCTTTAGTCGGAAGTATTGGAAAAGAAGACAAAGCTATTATTTCTGAATTTAATTTTTATGAAACTTTAACGAAACCAATAGCGGAAAAAGATTTTCTTAAAAGATTTGAAGAATTAGAAGAACAGCAAAAAAACCCAGAAAGTGATAGAAACTTTCAAAAGGAATTCCAAAATTCATTAATAGAAAAAAAATATAAAAAGGCGGAAGAACTTTTACTACCAAGATTAAAAAAAGAACCAAACTCACTTCGTTTTTTAACACTTTATGCAGAATTATTGTTAAGAGCACATGATGTAAAAAAATCTGAAGAATTTTTAAATAAAATTTTAAAAATTGACCCACATCATATTCCTGCTTTAAATCTTATTTCTAAAGTTCATATTAAAAATAATAAATTTGAAGATGCTATGAAAGCTCTCGAAAAAGCAAAATTATTAAGTCCTCATAATGTTGAAAGACTTTTAGTTTTAGGTGAACTCAATTTAGGCAACGGAGATGCAGATAAAGCAGAGGAAAATTTTAAAAATGTTTTAAAATTAAACCCTACAGATGATAGAGCCTCATTTGGTTTAGGAAGAGCATTAGCCACTCAAGGAAAAACAGAAGAAAGTAAAAAAGTTTTATCAAGTCTTAAAAAAGGTGCAGAACTAGCAAGTTTTTTTAATAATAAAGGCGTCCTTTTAGTGAAGTCAGGAAAATATAGTGAAGGGGTTTCACTTTATAAAAATGCTATTAAAGTACTAGACATGCCTGACAAAGAATATTTGTTACTTTACAACATTGCATTAGCTTATTCAAAATTGGGAGATAAAGCAAAGGCAATTGAAAATGCAAAAAAAGCAGTTGAAAAAGCTCCTAAAGATTATGTGAAAGCTAAAAATCTACTTGAAAAACTTGAAAAAGAAGCTCCTTCTGCAGCTGCTGCAACAGCTAAAACAGCAGAAACTCCAGCAGCTCCTGGCGAAGTAAAGAAAGACTCTCCTAAGTGTTTACTTACAGGAGATCAAATGACTTTTATTATGGGTGGATTCGAAGATGAAGTTAAAGCGCCACCTCCTCCACCAGCGGAAGAAGAATTTATTACATTTGGTATGGATTGATATAAAAATTTTATATTTATATCTAAATTATTTATTTCAGAAAAAGTTTGAATTCTTTGATATGTCAAATTAGAAATTGTATTTTCTTTTTCAGATGAAATTATAGTAGAATCCGAAATTTTTTCAGGAGTTTGAATTAATATAAAACTTCTATTTCCATTATCTTCTTTATTCAATTCTAAAATAGCTTGTGCTGTTGTTCCAGAACCTGCAAAAAAATCTAAAATGATATCATTTCTATTATTGACAGTAACGATTTTTATTATTCTTTTAATTAACTCCACTGATTTTGGCATATCAAAATGTGTATTTTTTAATATTTTTTTTAAATCTTTATTACCTGAAACATTTATATCCATCCAAACATCATTTCCTAATTTTGTTTCACTTGAAGGAACATAATGCTCTGGTTTTCCCGTTTTACCAAGCCTTAAAAGATCTATTTTTTTTCCACTTGTTACTTGATTTGAAAACCAATTATCTATTTCATGATTTTTAATATTACTCTCATTATTTGTTTTATTTAGATTTACTAATAATGAAATATAATTTTGAATTGCAATTAAACTTCTTTCTTTAGACCATCTCCATTGGCCTTTTTTAGGAGAGATTCCAAAAAGCTCATACCTTAAGTTTGGTCTATCTGTTCCACGCCAATGATTATTCCAAGTACCGGCTTTTTTATAGGATCGATTTATTTCAAATTTTTTTATTTTTGAATCTTTTTTTTTGCTATAGAAAAGGACGTATTCATGGCCTATAGCAATGCTATTTGAATATAAAAATTGAGCTTGAACATTTTTTGTCCCTCTAGGAACAATAATACAATTTCGAAAATTTTCTTCACCAAATATTTTATCCATTAAGATACGTAAATAATGAACTTCATTATCATCAATACTAACAAAAATAAATCCATCATCTTTTAATATTTTATGTGCAATTTCTAAACGAGGTCTCATCATTTCTACCCAGTTTTGATGAGAGCCAAAATTATCATTATAAATAAATTTTCTTTTCGTATTGTAAGGGGGATCAATATAAATTAATTTTATTTTATTTTCATAAAATGTGATAAGTTCTTTCATTACTTGAAGGTTATCTCCTTCAATAATAGAATTTAGCACTTTATTTAAAGGAATTTGTTTTTTAGATTCAACATCTAAAAAATTACTCATTTAAAAACTCTAATAACTTTTCAATTTTAAAAAACTCATCTTCTGCTACTTTTCCACCGGCAACAAAAGCATGACCGCCACCAGAAAAATTCTTGGCAAAATAATTTCCTAAATGTTTAGATGAATCTTTAGGTTTATTCCAAGGATTTATACCACATGATAAAGAAGAACCATTTTTATTAAAACTTGGGAATATATGTAAAGCATAATTAGCGTCTTCAAATAACATATATGGTAAAAATCTTCCCATACCTGCATATTCTTTACTTTCAACAAAATTTGCGTAAGCAACTTTACCTTCTAATCGCGTCGATTTTTTATAGGAGCGGTATTGTTTATTAAAAGATTGTTCTTCATGGTTTAAAATTGCTTTATAAAGAAAATCGGAGTCAAAAAGATCTTCAACAGAAGGATTTTTTGAAATTTGTCTTACAAGTTTTTTGTATAGCGCTGCTTTATCTATAATAGAATGACTTGGGCTAAATAAAGTTTGTAACTTTACCGAATTTGATGAATAATCATGCGCAGCTTCACAACTTACATATAAAGCCCCATCGATAATTTCAGCTAAATCAATAAATTCTTCGTATTCTTTGATAAATTTAATTGGAAATTCGAGTTCATGATGATGAGTTCTTAATAAACCTGGAGTACTTATGGCGCTGGTATCCCACTTTGTAATTACATTTGGAATGATTTCAGAAGTATTATTTTCATTTAAAAAAGGAAAACTCGAACCTGTTGGATGATGATCTATCCAATAACAATCTGGAATTTTTTTATTTTGACCTAAACTTTTTTCTAAAGCTCTCTTAGCTGCAAAAAAACGATTGCTAAGTAAGGAAGGATGTAAAGTGAAATCTAAAATAGCACAGGGCCATTTGATTTCTTTTAAACTCCAATCTCCTTGAGATGAAATATGATTTACGGGTTGAATATCTGTCGTCCAACCAAATTTTCCAAATTTATCATAAATAAATTTAGAAAATAATGCGGCAGCTATACCGCCATCAGCATCGGAATGACTGTATATGGAATAAATAAGATCTTTTGCCATTATTAATATCCAGAAATAATTAAAAATAGTTTCATGAATATATTAAAAAATGTATTTAAAAAACCAAAAATAATAACTATCATTCCAACAATAGAGATAATCATTGCTTTTTCTTGAAGTTTTCTAGCTGTATTATAACTTACATTATTAATTAAAATATTCCAACCTGCATAACCAGGCAAAGGTAACAAAAATAAAGCACCTAAGACCATATTTGTTAAACCAATTGTTGAAAGCATGAGTTGAGCTAATTTTTCTGGAGTTGAAAGATCTAATGTAGGCGAAGGCATTATGCTTCCTCCTAAAAAAAATCTTAAGGTAATCATGCATATTATGGAAATTAAAAAGTTGATACTAACACCTGAAAGATAAATAATATTCACATCTAACTTTGGTTTTTTAAAATATCTTGTATCAATTTGAAACTGTTTAGGCCACCCTAAAACAAAGGGAAAATTTGCTAATATAGAAATAAAAGGAAAAATAATTGTTCCCACTATTTCAATATGAGGAATTGGATTAAATGTTGCTAGCTGTGTCGTTTGAAAAGAATTATCCCCTTTTCTTTTTGCCATTATAGCAATTCCAGCTTGATACATTGTAATAGCAATTAAAAAACCTAAATATTTAAGTAACGCGATCGCAATTGAAAACTCAGGATTAGAACTCATTATATAAAACATCCATTATTAAATTAAAAACCAGTTTTTTCTTTTATCTTCTTTTTTACAAACCAAATCACTAATAAAGTAACTATAGCAATACCAAGTATGATAAAAATACTATATTGTCCCTTTTTAACATAATGATCTAGTACTTTTAAATCACTTAATTGTCTTTCACCCCAAAACCCAAGATAAACCCAAACAGGAACACTAATTAAGGCAGCAATTCCGTCTGTTAATACAAATTTTAAGTAGGAAACTTTTTTAGAGATTCCGGTAACAACAAAAATGGGAGATCTTAGACCCGGCATAAAACGAGCTGCAAAAATAAACCAAAAGCCATGTTTTGCAAATTTTTCTTGAATCCATTGGTAACGCTCAGGTGTCACTATTTTTGAAAAAAACTTTATTTTTAAAAGCTTTTCTCCAAATATTCTTCCTAAGAAATACATTGTGCTATCGCCTATTAAAACACCAGCCATAGAAACTGCCAGCATATAATGAACTTCATTACAACTTTTTAATGCTTGTAAAAAAGTTCCATCAACAGAGCACGCCATAGATGAGATAAAACCACCAGCTACGAGAGTAATATCTTCAGGTACTGGTAAGCCAAATCCACAAAGTAGTAAAACCCCAAATACGGCTATAAAACCGTAATTTGTAAAAAAGACGATAAGATTATTTAAATCTAACAACACAGTAACTCCAGACATGCACAAGAAAAAAAACCAATGCATGTATAATTAACCGATATGAACAGCCCCTGCAAACAATCAAGCCTCTGGCAAATGATATATAGCTTTTCTCAATCCTATTCTAATTTAAAAAGATAAAAATGATATCGACTCAGTTTAGGGGTTTTAAAAGTCTTAAATGAAACATGCTTTTTCAATAATACCCTATAAATTAATAATTTTACTAGAACTATCGTTTTATGGAAACTAACTTGAAACAAATAATATAGATTTATCTACTTGCGAGTTGACACAATAAAATAGGTGCTTATGTTCCTCGCAAGCAGGGAAAAAAGCTTATCCTGTATTTTAAGCTTAATTATAAAGGCCTGAAATTAATAGCTTTTCTCTCTTTCTATTTAAATCAAAAAGTGATTGATTTTCATCCCTTATCTCGGAGGTTTTCGTATGAGTAAAATAATTGGTATCGACCTAGGGACAACTAACTCAGTTGTAGCGGTCATGGAAAATGGCCAAGCTAAAGTAATCACAAATCAAGAAGGTGAGCGTACAACTCCTTCCGTTGTTGCTTATACTCGTGACGGTGAGTTTATTGTTGGTCGTGCGGCACGCAACCAAGCGGTAACAAACCCACGTAACACTATTTACTCAGCAAAACGCTTTATTGGTAGCCACTTTTCAGAACGCTCTGAAGAAGCTACAAAAATGCCATACATTGTAAAAAAAGGTCCTAGTGACAAAGTTTTATTTGAAATTGGTGGAAAAGACATGGCACCGCCAGAAATTTCTGCAAAAGTTCTACAAAAACTTAAAGAAGCAGCAGAAAGCTATCTTGGCCAAACAGTAACAAAAGCAGTTATTACTGTTCCTGCTTATTTTAACGACTCCCAACGCCAAGCTACTAAAGATGCTGGTAAAATTGCTGGTCTTGAAGTTCTTCGTATTATCAATGAGCCAACAGCAGCCGCTCTTGCCTATGGCCTTGATAAAAAAACAAACCAAAAAATTGCTGTTTATGACTTTGGAGGCGGTACATTTGACGTTTCCGTTCTCGAAGTTGGCGATAACGTAGTTGAAGTTCTTTCCACAAACGGCGACACACACCTTGGTGGCGATAACGTAGACGAACGCCTTATTGACTTCCTTGTTGCTGAATTCAAAAAACAAACATCTATGGACGTGTCCAAAGATCCAATGGCTATGCAACGTCTTAAAGAAGCTGCAGAAAAAGCAAAAATTGAACTTTCAGGACAAACTAAGGTAGACATCAATCTTCCTTACTTAACTGCAGATCAAACAGGTCCAAAACACCTTGCTGTAAGCCTTATGCGTTCTCAATTTGAACAAATGATTATGGACATTATCGACAAAACAATTGAGCCTTGCCGTTCTGCACTTCGCGACGCAAACCTCTCTATTGATCAAATTGATGAAGTTGTCATGGTCGGTGGTTCAACTCGTATTCCACTTGTGGGCGAAAAAGTAAAAGCATTCTTCAAAAAAGAACCAAACCGTACCGTAAACCCAGATGAAGTGGTTGCTGTTGGGGCTGCTGTTCAAGCTGGTGTTCTTGGTGGTGAAGTAAAAGACGTTCTTTTACTTGACGTAACTCCACTCAGCTTAGGTATTGAAACTTTAGGTGGTGTATTTACAAAACTTATTGAACGCAATAGCACAATTCCAAAACGCGCAAGCCAAATTTTCTCAACCGCTGCTGATAATCAGACAAGCGTTGAAATTGGTGTATTCCAAGGTGAACGCGAAATGGCTCGCGACAACCGTAGCCTTGGCCGCTTTAACTTAACAGAAATTCCATCTGCACCACGCGGTGTTCCTCAAATTGAAGTTACATTTGACATTGATGCAAACGGTATTTTAAACGTTTCAGCAAAAGATCTTGGCACAAGCAAAGAACAAAAAATTACGGTTTCTAACTCAGGCGGACTTTCTGAAGCAGAAATCAAACGCATGATGGAAGAAGCAGAGCGTCACGCTGCAGAAGACAAAACACGTCGCGAAACAATTGATGTACGTAACAAACTCGACAGTATTGTATTCCAAACGGAAAAGAACTTACGTGAAAATGGAGATAAACTTCCAGCAGAAATGAAGTCTTCCCTCGAGACAGAACTTGCAAGCGCACGCACTGTTCTTGAAACAAAATCTGAAGATAAAGCAGCTCTTGAAGCCGCTATTACAGCTCTTGAAGCCAAAGCACACAAGCTAGCCGAAGAAATGTATAAAAATGCAGGAGCTCAAGGGCAAAACCCTCAAGGCGCTCCAAATGCAGAAGGCGGAGCTCAAGGTAACAACCAAAACAACTCCAAAAATAAAGATGGTGTTGTAGACGCTGAATTTGAATCCAATAACTAAGATTTAAATTTAGACATTAACGAAAAAACCTCACTAAAACTTTAGTGAGGTTTTTTTATTTATAAATATTAAAAAAAATCTATTTTATTTTTTTACATAATTTATTTTATTTCCAGATAAATCAATTATAGCTTTTTTAATTTCGCTCAAACAGTTTTCATCTGCGGTTATTTGATCATCTATTGTTCCAGATAAATATTTTGCTTGAATTACTTTATCATTAATATTAAAATTTTGTTTTTTATCGAACGGATTTGAAATTACATACCACTTAAAATTTAAATTATATGATGCAGAATAAATTATATCACTTACTTTTTTACTTTTATCCGTAGATTCAGGATTTGTAACCCCTATTAACTTATGCCTAACAAATTTACATGTAATTGATATATTTACAGTACCAGCAATATTGTTATTATCATCAATTTGTTGGTTTTCAATGGCTCCTCTTGTAATTTCATATTCATTAAATTCAGTATTAAACAAAACATAATTATTATTTACTGGATTTCTTTCTAAACAACTAGAATTTATATTTGTTTTAGTAGCCTTAAAGCTATTTGAAATTTGTGGAGTCAAATAATCAACAATATTTGAAACTGGAGTATCCTGAATATTTTTAGAAGATTCTTCTTGTTTTTTTGAGTCTGATTTTTTTTTCAGAAGGTTTACATCCGTAAAAAGCACTCGCAGTCAACAATACAAAAGTTAACGATTTTAAATTTATCATTTTTCTTACCAACAAAAAAAGAAACTTTTAAAAATTTTTATTTAATAAATAAAAGTTTGTATTACTAAGTTTAATTCATATCTAATTAATAGAAGAACCATTTAAAGAACGAATTGCATTTGCAATACTCTTTGTACAGTATTCATTTGCGATTTCATTATTATCTCTACTTCCAGAAGTATATTCTGAACTTATTTCATTATTATATATAAAAAAGTTTTCTTTAGAGGAAAATGGATTACTTTGAATAAACCAACTAAATTTTACATTATAACTTGCAGAATAAAGCTCAT
>NZ_JBIPMD010000250.1:0-4606 GCF_044369315.1 Silvanigrella sp. | reverse complement strand
ACTTGAAATTACAACAAAAGGATATCCTAGTATGCCAACTCCAAAGATGAAAGTTTCCCGTGCACGCCGTAATTCTCGTCGTGCTCACGATGCACTCACTGCAATCAACCTATCTAAGTGCTCCAATTGTGCGGCTCCAAGACTTCCACACTCTGTATGTGAATCTTGTGGTTTTTACAAAGGTCGCTTTATTGCAAAAAACATTCTAAAGTCTGATCTTTTAGCAGTTCTTCGCTAAATTAAGACCTTAAAAAAAGGGTAGCTTCTTTTTTGAAGCTACCCTTTTTTATTTAAATTCTTCCCTATTTATGCTGCTTAAGTTTAATCCCTACCCCAAACTTCTACATTAAAGTCAGAAAAGGGAACATTTCTTGGACTTGCCACATACCCCATCTCTTTACCTGAACATAAATTATCATGATTTGATTGAACAACTCCAATCAATATTTCATAGCCTACATATACGCCAGAAAAAATGACGGGATCATATCCTCTATACCAAGGCTTATCGCACATAATATCAAAACGGATATTATTATTTGTAATCAATTTATTATCTATTGTTTTTAAACGGAAATAGAGGCTTGAATATTTTCCGCTATCGATAATACTTTTAAAATCGAGGAAGTTTTCCGAAGAACGATTTTTTTGGCCAGACAAAGGATATTGACTAGAACGAATTTTTGCAATTAAAGTACCAATATTAGGTTTTAAAAATGAATCATCATAAGTTAAAAGCATATTATTAATTTTTAAACTCGCTGTTGCTAAACAATTCGATAAATCTTTGTAGCATTCTTTAGAAAAGTTTCTTAAAATATCAATATTCATTTCTGATTTATTTAATACTTCTAAAATGTTTTTCTTTTCATCTGCTGCCAAATTTAAGGAATTCAATAAAGAGTTTGCAATTGAGTTATTATCTACTTGTTTAGATATAAGTTGGTTTATTGTGTTTTTAAGTTTACTGTAAGCAACGGACTCGTCATAGTTATCAAGCCAAGAAAAATTGAAAGTTTTACCATTTGGCTGTAAGACATTTAATTCATCATAAGGAACAGTTTGAGATGACTCTATTGACCAAGATGCAGAATTATTAGGATCCAATTGCTTATTATAATCTTCTGAAACATATTTATTTAACTTATCTATCGTATTTTGGCATTCATCTATTTTCGTTATTTCACAATTATTTTTTAAATTTAATATTTTTGTTAATTCAGCAGGGTTTCCACCTATTTGCGCAGCGTGTAAATTTAAATGAATTCCTTTTTTTGTTTCTTCATCTAAATATTTTACATTTCCATTTACTCCTATTTTACCTCCTACAGATAAAATATTTTGAGCTAAACCAAGCTTACCTTCTACCGTATTTAAAGTTTTCATCGAGTCAAAATTTAATTTTAAGGTAATTAAAATGCGTGATGATAATTTTTGTGAAACGACAACTTCATCACCACATTTTTTTATAAAATTATAGGGATCTATTAATTTTCCTTGATTATCAAAATAGTTATAGGCAAACGGTTTTAAATAAATTCGACTTTCTTTTGCATTTTTTAATTTACTATCGCCTAAGCGAACATAGACCGAATAAGTTGTTGAACGACTTAATCTAGAGACAGAAGCATCACGTGAATATTGAATTTCAGGTGAAACTTGAAAAGCTTTTACAGGAACAGAAGCAGAAACACCTATATTTAAAGCATTTCTAAAATCTTCTTCTTTCATATTATCAGATAAATTTACAATCGATTTTTCAACAATTTTAGGATAGAATACATTTTCGCTATCTACACATTTTTCAGTATAAACAAAACCCATTTTATTAAACCCTTGAAGGATAGAATAATAATTGGTATCTCCTGAAGGAATAACACTAGTCGAATCATTTGTAATATCTTTCGCAATAAGTTCATTTAAATTTTGATCATTTATACTAGAACTCATCTTATTATATAAGGTTTCATTAGATGAATCATTACGCGAATTTTTCTCGGTTTTCCCACAAGAAAATAATGCAATAGAAAAGAAAGAATAAACAGGAAAATACTTGAATAGTTTTCTCATTAATTACCTCTAATTATTTTAATAAATTTAACTGACCGACCAAAAGTATTTTATGAATGATAGAATTTATTTTTTAAAAATCAAGCAAAATTAATTAATTAGTGACATTATTTTTAGGTAGTCTAATAAAAGCTTAATGAAGAGATTTAAGATTATTCTTTTATAATCAAATGATAATATTATCTAGAATAATAAATTTAGACAAAACAGGATAGAATGTTATTAAAATTAAAAAATAGCTAAATTAAATAAACAAAATATTCTTATTCTCAATTTGCTATTCTCTTCCCCAAACTTCAACGATAAAATCAGAATAATTTACATTTGAGGGGTTTGCAATATAAACCATTTCTTTATTAGAACAATTTCTTTCATAATTAATAACAATTGTATTCATCATTATTTCGTAATTCGAATAAACTCCCGTAAATAAAACATGATCAATCCCAAAACCTCTATACCAAGGCTTATTACACATTAAATTAAATCTCAGGTTTGTGTCTCTTATAAGTTTATTATCAACTGTTTTTAACTTAAAATAAATACTTGCATAATTCATATTTTCAATTACATTTTTAAGATTTAAAAAATCTTGAGAAGAACGATTTTTTTGACCATATGATGGCTGACTATCAGATCTAATTTTACTAATCAATTTTCCAATATTTGGCTTTAACAAAAAGTCATCATATTTGCTTAAAAACTTAGTATATTCCATATCCATGCTATTTAAACATTTTTTTAACTCAACATAACATTGAGATGAATAGTTTTTTAAAAAATTTATATTTTGCATTGTCTTTTCTGATATATCTAGTAATTTAATTCGTTCATCGTAAGCTAAATTACTGGAATCAAGTAATCCTTGTGCAATTCTATAGTTCTCAATTTCTTTAGCTATTTTATGGGTAAATTGAGCCCTTTTTTTACTTAATTTTGTAGAATCTGAAAAATTATCAGTCCAGTTAAAGTGGATTGGCTTATTTGTTTTATCAAAAATACTGAGCTTATCATAAGGTGTTGTTCTTGAGCTTTCAATAGACCAAACATGAATATCTTGCTCATTTAACTGTATTTTATAATCTTGAGAAATATATTTATTTAATCTTTGAAAAATTGTTGAACAATCTTTTATATTATCAAGTTTACATGAACTGTGAGAAGATATAATATCCATCATTTCTTCTGGTTGCCCACCAATTTGAATACCATATAAATCGAGGCGAATTTGTCTTTTTGTTTCTTGTGATAGATAATTTAATTTTGCAGTTGGCCCTGCATTGGCACCTTCAATAATAAATGCATTGAGAACTCCTCCTATTTTAGTGTTAAATTCATCTAAAGCAAATTGAGATTCAAAATTTAATTTTAAAGTTACTAATGGTTTAGATGAGAATATTTGAGAAGTAACAACTTCATCACCACATTTTTTAACAAAATTATAGGGATTATTTAAATTGCCATTCTCATCAAAATAGGACTTATAATTATCACGTAAATATAATTTATTATCTTCTTTATTTTTTAATTTACTCTCACCAAATTTTACATAGGCATAATAAGTAGTAGATCTACTTAATTTTGAAACAGATGCTTGTTTGGAATAATTTATTCCAGCAACAACGTCTACAGCCTCAACTGGTGCATGAAGATCTGTTCCAATATTTAATTTCTGCCTGAAATCACTTTCTTTTAAGTTATCTTCATAACTTACAGTCGTATTTTCAATATTTATGGGCATAATAAAGTCAATATTATCAAGACATTTTTCCGTAAAAGAATAACCCATACTATGATAACCTTGCAAAATTTCACCAGATTTATTAAATATACTTTCTTTTACACTACTAAAGTTGGACTTAAAATCATAATTTAAATCTGAGTTTTGATTTGAACATGAGACAACAAATAAAATAGTAAAAAGAATAGGATTTATTTTCTTTAAATTTTCCATATTTTACCTCATGTAATTTAGATTTATTTGATTTTCAAAAAAATCTTTAATTTAATAATAGGTATTTTAAAATTTAAATCAATAAAAAATTTCTACAAATTAAAAGTTTATATTTGTTATGAATTTATTTATAGTTTTTAATTATAATTAATATTAAACTATTTTTTTGAAAATTTTAGTTAACTTACTTTTATTTTAAATTATTTAGCAATCCAAAAAAAGAAAAGGTCTAACACAATACGCACATTCTAAAATATTTTGTAATAATTTTGAGCATATTTTGTTATAAAAACCTTAAGCTTATTCCTAACAGAAAAAAAAGTAAAAATAAATATTCTGTAATATTAGAGTATTAATGTTAGGTATCAGAGATTTCAGTGAAATTTTTGTACAAGAATTTTAGGAATCAAAAATAAGATACTATTACAATAATAATATAACTTTATTATTTTAGTTTTTCTAAAAATAATTATAATTTTTTTTATTTAAAAACTTTACAAAATATATTTATGGTATAAAAGTTGTGCTATGGACCCCATTTGAGTTGACACATGATTAATGTGAATTTTGATACTGTATTGG
>NZ_JBIPMD010000067.1:0-14976 GCF_044369315.1 Silvanigrella sp. | reverse complement strand
CTATCAAATCTTTTGAAAAAAGCGTTGTTGTAGCAATTACTTTAGGTCCCAAAAAATTTAATCGACTCTTTCGCTCCGTTCCTATTGAAATTAAAAATGTAAATAAAAAGAATTTTTCTAAACTTCAACTACGCCCGAGCTCCATAGACGTTGAAGTTTCTGGACAAAGAGTTATTCTTAATAAACTTGATCCGTCTGATGTGCGTGTCTTTATCGATGCATCAGACTTAAAACCTGGATGGCACGACAAGCCAATCATTTTAAAAATCCCGGGGAATGTCTCCTTGGTTAAAATGGTTCCAGACTCCATTTCAGTACATCTTAATCCTTGAAGGCATAAATTTTATGGCAAAATATTTCGGAACAGACGGTATTCGCGGCGAAGCGAATTCTGGATTGATGACTCCTGTTAACTTGTTAAAACTTGCTCAATCTTTTGGCGTTACTTTAAAAAGAAGATCAAATCGCCCTAAAGTTCTTTTAGGAAAAGACACCAGAGTTAGCGGTTACTTAATTGAAGGTATCATTGCTTCAGGACTTTGCAGCGTCGGAGTAGACGTTCTTTTTGTTGGCCCCTTACCAACACCAGGAATTGCTTATTTAACAAGAGGAATGCGTGCCGATGCGGGAATTATGATTTCAGCAAGCCATAATCCTTATTATGATAATGGTATTAAATTATTTGATCATAATGGATTTAAATTACCAGATAGCGATGAGTCCTATATTGAACAACTTATGGATAGTCCTGATCTTGAAAAATATTTAGTCAATTCAGAATATATGGGTCGTGCAAAAAGAATTGATGATGCCATTGGACAATATGCTGTATTTTTAAAAGAAAGATTCCCAAAAAATTTAAAATTAGACGGCAAAAAAATTGTTTTAGATTGTGCCCATGGAGCAGGGTACAAAGTAGCTCCAAAAGTTTTTGAAGAATTGGGTGCTGAAGTCATAAGTATACATAATGATCCCAATGGCTTTAATATCAATTTAAATAGTGGCGCTCTCCATCCTCAAATTTTAGCTGAAAAGGTTGTGGAATATAAAGCGGATATTGGCTTTGCTTTAGATGGTGATGCCGACAGATTGATTGTTGTAGATGAAAAAGGAAACATTCTCGATGGAGATCACATTATTGCTATGTGTGCTCTTGAAATGAAATCACAAAACCAATTAAAAAATAATGGTGTTTGTGTTACGATAATGAGCAACAAAGGTTTTGATGTCGCTATGGAAAATGCTGGTATCCATGTTGTTCGAACCAATGTTGGAGATCGTAACGTTATGGAAAGCATGCTCTCAAATGATTTTTATTTAGGTGGCGAACAATCTGGACACCTTATCTTTTTGGACTCAAGCACTACGGGAGACGCTGTTATTGCTTGCTTAAAAGTCCTTGAAATGATGTGCCATACCAAAAAGAAAATTTCAGAACTCACATCTGTTATGAAAAAATTTCCACAAATCACAAAAAATGTAAAAGTGAACAGGAAACCACCATTAGAGACTCTTCACATGACCATATCACTTGTGAGAGAATTTGAGAATGAGCTCGGCTCTTCAGGAAGGGTCTTGTTACGTTATAGCGGCACGGAATCCTTAGCTCGTATTACACTTGAAGGACCTGAACTTAGCCGAATAGAGGTCATGGCAAGTAAAATTGAACAAATCCTCTTAAAAGAGATTGGATAAAAATGACCCAAAGGAATTTTAGCTTAGGTTTCTTTTCTGGCAATATGGATGTGAATCGATACCTACAACTCAAACTCCTTCAATTTATTATTCGCCCTGCCAGCAAGGTAGAAAATCTTGATGTTATAAAATCAACAGAAATAAAAGTTGATAGAACAATATCCAAATGTTTTAAAAGAATCCTTAACGTAACAGGATTTAAATCAAAAGTAATTCCAACAAAGTTTGGACAGTTACATTATTACGATAGCGATCCAAATTCAAATTTAAAACCTCTTATCTTTATCCATGGACTTGGTAGCAGTGCGCAAAGTTGGTGGATTTTAGGAAAAATGTTTGAAAATAAAAGAAGAATTATAATTCCTGATTTATTTCATATGTCTGGTTTTAGCGAAGCAAATAATCCTGTAATGGATTTTTTACAACATGCAGAATCTTTAATTGAATTTATTTCAACGACAACAAATCAATCTGTTGATCTTTGTGGACTTAGCTTAGGCGGCTGGCTTTCTATGTATATTGCTAGCACCAATCCAAAATTAGTAAACAGTCTTATTTTAATGAACCCAGCAGGCCTAAAAATAAATCCCTTTGAATTAAGAGACACTCTTACCTTTTTAAGTTGGAAAAAATTTCAAAAATTATATCCAGGTATTTTAAAAGCGTTTCCTTATACTGGATTCCCATTATTAAGCAAAACAGCAAAACGTTCTTTATTTAGAAATTTAAAAGATGATAGAATTAAAGATCTTTTAAAATTAACCAAAGAAATTCATTTTGTGGACGATAATTTAAAAAACATAAAATGTCCTGTTCTTCTTCTTTGGGGCAAAGAAGACAGATTATTATCAAGTAAAATACCTATTGTTCTTTCTAAGAGTATTAAAAATATCAACGCAAAATGGGTTGAAGGTTGTGCCCATGTTTTAGCCCTAGAAGCTCCTGCAACTTGTTTTCATGAAATAAATGATTTTCTAAATTTAAAATCAATTAAAAATAGTCCATTTACACAATCCGTTTTATCTGCTAGTTTCTCTTATCACACAACACCAATTCAAAACAAAGAGAATGATCATGATTATTGATAAAAATTTCTCTCCCATAATGGAACAAGTTTTTGCAGGACGTGGATTTTCAATAGATGAAGCAGAAGCACTTACACATAGCATGATAGATGGTACCTTATCTGATGTAAGAATTGCCGCTGTTCTTACGGGATTTCGGTTTTTACCCATTTCTGAAGATATCATCATTCGTATCTTAAAAACGATTCAAGAAAAAAACAAAATAATAAAAGATCCTAATTTAAATCATATTGTTGATTGCGCTGGTACAGGCGGAGATCGATTAACAACTCTAAATATATTAACCACAGCCTCCATTGTAGCAGCGGGCGCAGGGGCAAACGTAGCAAAATTTACTGGAGTTAGTATATCAAATAAATCTGCAAGTAGCGATGTATTTCAAATGCTAAATTTGTCCCCAGTTCTAACGGTTGAACAAGCATATGAAAATATAAAAGATTTTAAAATTGCCTTTTTAAGTTCTAAAACTTTTTATCCCACTTTAAAACATTTAATGGATATCAGAAAAACATTAGGATTTAAAACAATTATTGATCTTTTATTTCCTTTAGCAAATCCTGTTCCGTTAACAGGACAATTTATTGGAGTCTATCATAAAGACTGTTTACCACTCTTGATCAATTGTCTTAAAAAATTAAATAAAAAAAGAGGAATGATAGCGCACGGCGAAGATGGCTTAGATGAAATATCTGTTTGTAGTGCCTCCTATATTTCCAAATTAGAAAATGGAAAAATCACTCACGAAGTCATTAAACCAAGCGATTTTGGAATTCAAAATCACAAAATAAAAGATCTCCTTGGCAAAGACATAGAATATAATTCCAAAGTTCTTTTAGATGTCTTAAAAAACCAAGCACATCCCGCAGTAATGGATGCCGTTGCTATAAATACAGCAGCAACACTTTGGTGCGCAGAATTATGTCAAGATTTACAGGAAGGATTAAAATTAGCAAGAAAAGCAATTCAATCTGGAAAAGCACTCCATGTATTTGAAAAATGGAAATCCATTTCACAACAATGAAGAGAAAAATATTTTTTTATGTTTAAACGAAAAAATATATTAGAGTTTTTTTTAAATCAGCAAAAAAAATTAACAGAACTTCAATTAAATGATTGTAATTTGTCTGATAAAAAAAAATTAACAGATAATTATTTTTTAAGAAATCAGATTAAAGTAAATTTCGAACACAAATTAGAACAAATAAATAAAAAAAATAGTTCTCAAACTTCGATCATTCCTCATTATATTTTAGATCCTGAGTTTTGCACCCTCTTTCATTTAAAACAAGAACAACAAGAAAATATTCAAAAAGAAGAGATGTATTGTTTATTTACTTCCCCTTTGCATGAAGAGTGGATTGAAACTATTTCTATTAAATATGAAGACTCTATGATTTTAAGGTCAGGGTTTTTCACTCAAGAATATGAAATATATGATTCTATATTAAATGGATTTGATGGCATGTTTATTTACTGCCAAGGTTTAGATAAATACCAAATACAACTTCTTACTGAAACAGCAAGAGAATATCATTTTACACTTATTTTTATCCTTCATAATAAAAATGAATTAAATACCATTTTAGATACAGACGCACCCTATTTTGCTGTCTCAGGATTTAAAGCAAATAATTTTGATATCGATCTCACTTTATTTATTCAACTAGCAAACCACATCCCTAAAACAGCAAACCTGATGGCATGGGCGCCTAAATTAGATGATAATAAAAAAAAATTACTAGGAAACTTTGGATATAAAGTTGTATTTGAGGTTTGTTAAAAATAACTCATTCTTTTATATCACTTGATGGATAATATTTTCCACCTACGACCGTTCCAATAACTTGAATATCAGCAATCTTTTTTTTATTAAACTTTAAAGGATTATCTTTAAGTATTGTAAAATCGGCTAATTTTCCTGCTTCAATACTACCAATTTTATTATCCATACCAAGAATATATGCAGCATCAATTGTAACCATTTTTAAGGCATGCTCAACAGAAATACTTTCATTTGATGCCAAGGCATTTTTACCTGATTGTCCTAATCGATTTACAGCAATTGACATAGCTAGGAGAGGCTTAGGAGGACCGACTGGGGTATCTGAATGAACGGACATTGGTACTCCTGAATGAATTAAGGATCCCAAACGTGACATCATATTTGCCCTGTCTTTTCCTATCTCTTTCATATACATTTCTCCTCTTAACCAGAGATAATAAATATTAACATTGGCACTGGCGCCTAAATTTTTCATTTTTTTAATTTGATCTGCACGAGATATTCCAAAATGTTCAAAAGTAAAACGATGATCGAAGCGAGGCTTTTCATTTAGCAGTTTTTCTAAAACATCAATTATGGTATCATGACTTTCGGTACCAACGGAATGTACAAAAATTTGAAAACCATTTTTCCACCAAGGAGCCATTTTTTTATACATATCTATAGGTTTTGTATTCCAAATTCCTGAATGTTCTGTTGCATATCCTGGTTTTCCTAATTGCATTGTAAGTCCGTTAAAAGAGTCATCAGAATAGAATTTAACTCCTTTAAAAGTTAAATAATCGTTATTCTTTTTTTGCAATTCCAAAGCATAATTTATAGATTCTTCCACCGAATTATATTTTTCCATAAATTTATCATGATAAGGAATTGCAATTAAACGCATAGGATTATCACTAGTATATACTTTTTTAAATAAATCAACTTCTCGATCGAGATTTACAAGCCCAAGTGCATGTTCTGTTGTTGTTGTAATTCCTGCTTTTCTATTTAAATCTATAAGATAATGAATCGTTTTAATTGCTTCTTTATCATTGCTAGGTTCAATCATTTTACTTATTAAAGGCTGTAAAGCTTTTCCAGCAGCATCCACTCCTAAAAATTGACCATTAGGTACATTTGTTAGGTTATTTAATTTCAAAAAGGATTCATTTCCATATGCAAAATGTTCAGAAGCGTCCCAAACAAGGATCGGTCTTGTTGTTAAATTATTTTTTTTTGTAACACTATTTATATAATTTTTAAATTTTTGTGTGGTTAAATGTCCTAATGCAGGAACATCCCAGCCCCACACTAATAATGTTTCTTTATTGGTCTTATCTTTCTTATCCATATCCATAACAAATTGAGACAATCTATCCATTGCGGCGTCATAAGGTTTTTTCTTTTTTTCATTTACCAACCCCTTAATGTCAGGGCCATAAGGTGTTGGAGTATCAAAATACGCTATATTAGGAAGAGAAAGCATAATTGCACCAGCTAATGCATGTTGATGCGGATCTATAAAACCGGGAACGATAACTTTTTTTTCAAATGTTTTATCAATCATAAATTTATTTTTGGATGTCCAAGGTTCAAGATCTTGTAAGTTTTGACCAACTGAAATTATTTTATCTTTACAGATAGCAACAGTTTTAGCTTCAGGCCATCCTGGATCCATCGTAATAATTTTTCCGCTGTAAATACAATAATTTTTTCATCACATTTAAACTTATCAGTATTTGCATAGGTTTCTATTGTAATTAATGAAGATGAAAATAAAAGAGGGATCAGTATTTTTTTTGACAAAATATTCTCCTAAGAAAAGCTAGTGTATTAAGTTAAATCGAAAAAAATTAAATAATTTGATACTATGATTTGCTGATAAAAATAAAGGAACATTCGATAATTTATATAAATTAAAATTAATAATTTCACAAGAATAATCAAGATATATTTTAATTAAAATACTACCTAACAAATACAAAGATTCCCATTAACAAGAATTTTAAAAAAAACTATATAATAGAAATATTTATTGCATTAAATAAATTTAAGATATTAAAAACGGATAATCCCAAACACAATTGTCTAGTTGATCAGGATGAAGAAGGCTTAAAAGCGTTCCTACAGCACCCTCAATGATTCCAATATTTTTTAAGTCTTGAAGGCAATCTTCCTTTTTTTCTCTTTCTTTAAAAAGTAACGGGCTACTTTGAAAATAAAAATCAAGAATTCTATTTTCTAATTTTTTTTCAAAGATGAGAAAGTTTTCATTTTTTGTATCCACATAAAACCTTTTTGATATTTGAAGTAAACCTGCAAAAACATGGCAAAATGTAGGAGAAAAACAACGCCATTCTTCTTCTGGTCGAGTTTCAATTTCTAAAAACGCTTTAGCTGCTCTCTCTTGTAATTCGATATCGCTTAAAGCTTTTCCTGCTAAATATAAACTTCTTGAAACTCCGGGAACACCATAACACCAAGCCTGTCTACAATGAATATTTTGATTTGAAATAAATTTGTTACTTATTTGTTCTTCTAAACTTATTTTATTTGGCCAATATTCTCCAAATTTATCTTTTAATGTCCATTTTAAAATCCAATTTTTTATACGATAAATTGAATTTTCCATTTCATCTATTTCAATGCCATTTAATTTAGAAATACTCAATGTGGCTAAAATTCCAGATACTCCATGCGATAAGCCAAAGTTAAATGTTCCTTTAAAACTTTCTAAATAAGAAATGCCTTCCTCTTTTGTAAAAAACCATCCCGGAACCATTTCATTTTCATATTGGATATTTGAACTTATTTTAATCATAATTTGAAGACAACTTTTTAAATATTTTTCATGAATTTTATTATTTTTTCGCAATATTAAATAACGAATCACTCCAGATAAGCCCTGAATAACATCATAATCGCTTGGAATAAAAAATATTTTTTCTTCAAATGATTTTAAACTAGAGTCCAAAAAATGAAATAAAATAGAATCTAGTTTTTCTAATAATCCTTGATACTGTTTTCCATTTTCAGAAGAAATCCAAACAACAAAACAAAGACCCGTTATCCCAGTAAAGATAGATATATTTGTATTCAAAGTTTTATTTTGAAACCCTGCAATTGATTTTTCTAAATACAAGTGTAATAATTTTTTATGTTTTTGATTTGAATTTATTAAATTCAATTGTGAATAAAATAATGAAATTGCAGGAAACCCCTCTGCGATTGTTGTCATAAAGGATAATTTTTTTTGCTCATTAGAAGTCATGAAATAATCGTCTAAATATTTTAAATTTTCTAACCGCTCTGCAAATTCTAAAATAATATTGTGAAACATAATATATCTCGCTTTAAAAAAGTTTTGTTTCTATTTTCATCATATGAAATTTTAAACTATGCAAAGTATGAAGCATAAAAGCATTTGATTTTTCTTCATTATCCTTATTCAGCCCTAAAATTCGATTGCATTGCATATGAATCATGCTACCAATAATGGCATTTTTGCTGGTATAAACTTGAGATAAGCTTAAATTTTTTTCCAGAATGTTTGAAAACTTTAATATTTCTTCTTTTCTTTTCGTTATATAAGGACTTAAATCTTTAAATAATTTATCACAATGCCAGATAAAATGATTATCTATAAATAATTTTGTAATTAACTTTCTTTTATCTCTAAATTCATCAATATATTTATCCTTATTTGATATCAAATTTACCCAATTTAATTTCTCTTCAAAATTTAACTGAAAATCATTTAATATTTCTATAGATAAAAAAGCACAAATATAAATTAACGAATAGTCTTTTTCTATAATTTTTTTATTTTTAATTAAAATACAGGCTATCTCACTATCATTCATAAATATTTTTTCAGCAAGAGGCATTAAATCGGGGCCGCCATATCTTTCTATTTCTGGCTCATAGGTTTCAATAGAGCTTGAATTTAGTATCCCTTTTTTCGCAAGAAATTCAAAAATGTAATTAAATTTCATAAGTAAATTAGCATAATCTTTTTTATCTTTTAATAAGACACGAAAACGTACATGCTTTTTGGGATCTTGATAACGGATAAAATACCAAGTTTCAATTTCCATTTCTTTTTTAATTTCATTTATAAATTCATATATATAATTTGAAATAAATTCTTCTTCTCTAGTGTTAGAAATATACATTTTACAATAAAGCCAATCACCACCAGGATAAAAATTGCGACTGTATTTATTTGATTTACATTTTTCTAATATTTCTAAATTATTTTTCTTATTATGAATTGAATAAAATGGAATAACAGCTTCATGATTATATATTTTTTCTTCATTATTTAAATTACAAAATTGTATTTCTAAATTTTCTTGCAAGATTAATTTTTCATTTCGAATAAAATCTTTTTTTAATTCTTGAATATGAAAATCTTTTCTTAAATCTAATAAAATTTTATTATCCGAGTGAATAGCATTTACAAAATCAGGAACTTTCCAGGCTTCTTTCCATAACAAAAAAGTATGTGTAAAGTCTTTTTGAACTTCAAAATCAATTTTAAATTCCTTCAGTGCTAATAAATTAAGTTTCCAAGTTCTTGGTGTTACTATAATATTTTCATACTCAATTCTTGGAATATAAGTAAAATTAGAAAATTCACTTAAAGGAAAATGATTCCAAAAAATTTCTTTTTCATAACTCACTTCTCTCATAAATCTTATTATATTTGGTGCATTTTGAAAATTAAGCATGTGAGATGCAACAAATACAACTTCTTTTTGATATTGAAGAGATTTAAAATAAAGTCTTTTATTATTTGCGCAAACAACAATATCTTCTAAATTCAAATTACATTTGTCACCATCTGCAAAAGAATCTAAATAAATTCGATAACTCCAATAACTTTCTGTCAAAGCGACATTGCTACTTCTAATAGATGTTGGCGAAAAAATAAGCTCACAAAATAAAGTATCAGGATATTTTATTTCCAATTCTCTTATATAATTAGAAATATCAATTTTATTTTGTTCCGAAAACAAATTTGTGAATCTGCCAAAAGTAGAGCATGTTGTAAAAGTGTTTTGTATAGCAGAAAGTGATATTTTATTTCTATTTGCTTCTTTGTCATTGAAAATATTTGCATATATTTCTATAGTGTCTGGTATATTATCTAATTTTTTTTCTTTGATATCTAAACGCTTTAAATCTTGTTCAGATATTTGAATACATTCTGATTGTTTAAAATTACTTTGAGTTATTTTATCAAAAAAATAATTCAAAATCATATCATTTTGAGATTCTTTATTTTTTATTTTACGAAAACTTTTTGGAAATTTATAATTAGCAGGTGCGCCAAGCCCCATATTTTCATCAAGAAGTTCTTTAATACCAACTTCTTGTGCAAATCCGTATTTATTTAAAAACTCACTATGATATTCACGAATTTGCCAAAAACCATTATAATAATTAGAAAATTTCAATAGAAAATTTGTAATTTTTTTCAAATTAAAAACATTTTCATGCTCGATAGTAATTTGTTCTTTTGTTTTCTGAAAAATATCAATTTGAAGAGGATTTTTAACAAAATATAATTTTTGCATTTCAACTATGATATCATTTAGTTCCTCTATTCCTTCACCAATTTTTAATTTTAAATAAGAATTTATTTTTAAACTTAAGTTAACCAAATATTCATAATTGCTTTTTTGTGAAGAAAATAAAGAAACCTTAGATATTAAAGAAGATAAAATATCTGTTTTTCCCATTATAGGTTTAAGTTCTGTTATAATAAACCCATTTTGGATCAATTCTTGAAGAAGTGCATATATTTTATTTTCTTCATTTAATTTAAATTTCTCTTTTATTTTATTTATTAATATGTTAACTTCCATATCATTTTTTAAAATTTCAAATATAAATTGAACCAGAGAAGTACACTTAATCGAAATATCTTCATTTAATTGTGCTTTAGAATTTTCTACATTTGTAATAGTCATAGTATTAGAAGAGTATGGCAAATATGCTCTATCACCATTTATATATGTTGTTTGATTTAATTTTATTTTTAAATTTGGAAGAATAGTAATATTTTCTTCTATATTTTTAATAAATTTATGTATCCATTCCATATCAGGTCGAACGGACTTATAATACAGATTGCTATCGACATTTAAGTTTTGACATTCAGAAAAATAACCCATTTTAATAGAAGCAAAATAGCCGTAAGGTGTAGATCTGGTGCATGCTCTTGAAAAATATTTTAATAGGCCTGCTTTTAATTGTTCCAATTTTCTTGAGTCATTTATTTTTGAATTTTCATAAAAATTAAACTATCAAAAAGAGATTTACTTGAAACTAAAATGGATTCTTTAAATTTTAGATAATAACTTTGTTTTAAAAGATATTCTAAAATATCTTCTTTGCTATTAATATAATCAATAAAGTAATTTATTGGAAAAATAGGATTCCGTAACATAAAAAAAGAGCTAGATTGATACATATTTGATTCCTAATATGATATTATCAAATGGACTGCTTAAATTTAATTTTGAAATGATATGCTATTTAAATAAATTTGTGAATTAAAAATTGAAATAATGATGAATTATATTTTATGGTATAAATTTTATCTATAAATGAGAAAATTCTTTTTGATAATTTAAAAAAATGGTAGTATTTACTATAAAAATTTAAATACCTTCATTTTTTATTATGGACAGAGTATGTATGAATCATATGAAGCAGTAAAAGCATTAGCAACTGAGTCTGGCGCTTCAATTGAAGAAACAGAAAAATCAATATCAAATAGGTCTTCACTGTTATTTTCTGAAATAAATGACATAATGACTCCTTAAAAAATTGGAAATTAAATAAAGATACTATCAATGAATTTTTTATTCTTTAATAGAAAAAAGTCATTGATAATAAAATGTAATCTTTAAAATAATTAATTTGAAGCCAAAAATTTGACGATATATTTTAAAAAATATATTTTCTAAATAAAATTTATTATTTTATTTTCAATATTATTCTTATAAATAAAAAATACATATTTATTAAAAAAATGTATTAAAAATTAGTGATTTTTTTTGAGATATAGTTTCTACTTATGATTATGATAAAAATTTATAATAATTGTTAATTAAATTTTTTTACTTTCCAAATAGAATCCGTGAACATTTTTTTTTCATCTTCAAAATTACGAACAATTGTAAATCCTGCACTTTCTGCAATGTCTAAAATATCTTTATCAGAATATTTAAAAGAATTTTCAACATGAATCGCTTCTCCCATATCAAACTGAAAGGACTCATTTAAAACTTTAAAATAAATTTTTTGAACTTTTTCTGATATTAGAAAACTCTGCATTGCACCTATCATAGGATTGTATGTGCCAAAGTGCGAAAAATTATTTCTAACAAAATTTGCGCCAAGCTCTGTATTCATTCTATCCATTAAATTCAAATTAAATTCTCGAGCCAATCCTGCTAAATCATTATATGCAGCTATTAATTTAGATATTTCTTTTTTCTTATCAAAACCAATAATTAACAAATCTTTACTTGTCATAAGTAAACTTATTTCTTTAAGAAAATTCACAGCTTGATTTGATTCGTAATTGCCAATACTCGATCACAAAAAAAGAAATAAGCGTCCACTATTATTTGTCGAAAATTTAAAGGAACTAAAATCTCCAATGTGGGAACTTAGTTTTAAATTTCGAAATTTACTAAGACGATTTAAGGAATGTTTTATAGCTGAAAGACTAATATCAACAGCCTTATAATTTAAACCTAATGGTCTCCATCTTAGAAATTGTTTCAAAATAATTTCGGCTTTCGATCCATCACCAGGTCCAAACTCTACAATTTCGTCAATTTGCGAAACAAGTTGTTCCAGTTCACAAAATTGAAATTCTAAAATATGTTTTTCCATTCGAGTTAAATAGTATTCTTCTTGTTCCGTTATGAGATCAAATAGAAGACTCCCTTTTTGATCATAAAAATATTTACTAGGAATTTCTTTTAAATTTTTACTTAATCCTTCTTTTACATCTCTTGCAAAATCACATTCCAAAAAATTCTCTGCGTTATTTATTTTCATTTTATATCCTTTGCGAGTCGTAATCCCGTAAAAGCCCATTTTTGAGACGGATAAAAAAAATTGCGATAGCTAGGTCTGAAATGAGATTGAGGAGTAACAATGCTTCCCCCTCTAAGAACAATTTGGTTTACCATAAATTTTTGATTGTATTCTCCAAAAGCTCCTTTTGGGCGCTGATAACCTGGGTAAGGAGAATAAGCACTGTTTGTCCATTCCCATAAATTTCCTGTAAGACCAAAAAAACAATTTGTCGATTTTTTAATAATAGGATGAAAATTTTCGGACTCATAAAAACCACAGGTAGAACTAGAAAAGTATTTACTTTTATAAGAAAGTTCCAACTCAAATTCTGTGGGTAAACGCGCTCCACTCCACTCTGCAAAGGCATCGGCTTCATAATAGTTGATATGACAAACAGGAGCGTCAAGCTCAAGTGGAAAATAACCGTTTAAAGTATATTCAAACCACACACCATCTTTTTTTTTTCCCAATAGAGAGGAGATAAATCTTTAGTAGTATGGATATAATCCCATCCGTCTGATTTCCACAATAAAGGATTCGAGTAACCTCCATAATTTATAAATTCAAGATATTCTCTGTTACTTATAGGCCTTGTTGCAAGAGAATAGGGATATTGAAAATATTTAAACTCGGGAGCTTCGTTATCAAAATAAAATTTGATTTTAGAGTCTGCTCCTATATCGACAATACCGCCTTCAAAATTTAAATATTCGAGAGCAAAACTTTCCGATTTAATAAAAGACTTTTTATTATGATACAATTCACTTGAAAAACATTTACTTAAAATATATTTAATATCCATTAAAAGAAGTTCTTGGTGTTGCTGTTCATGATGAATTCCCAAAATAATATTTGTCTTAACATCATGACTATCTGAAAATAATAAAAGTTGAAAAATGTGATCATCAACGAAACGACGATATTCCATAACTTCACAAAAGTTTGGTCGTAAAATTTGCCCCCGCGTAGACCGAGGCCAATGTGTGCCTTGGCTTTTATAATAGGAATTAAAAGCGAATCGGTAAAAATCATCAATTGGTTTATAATTTTTGAAATAGGGTCTCAAAATAAATTCTTCAAAAAACCAAGAGGTATGTCCAAGATGCCATTTAGGAGGACTTGTAAATTCGATAGGCTGACTCTCAAGGACATCTACAGATAAAGGCTTGCAGATGCTCTCTGAGATCGTGCGTGTCTTTTGATAATATTCTAAAAGTTCATCACTCATGGATTGACCTTACTTTAAAATGAACACCACAGATTTTTTTTTTTATAAATCATACTTTATAAGATGACAATTAAATTTTATATTATTTAAAATTTAAGCTACTCATAATCTTGCAGTGTAAATTTTTATTTTTTGATAATAAGAAAATCAATTTATTTTTAATATTCTATTTCAATCAATAAAATAAAAACCACTTGACATTAATTTACCAACTTCTTTATTAGCATCTTTGCCACCATGTAAAGCATCGAAGTAAAAATAATTATCCTGATTACTAGAATTACACTCATCGATATACTTAAATAAATTTCCAGACTTCAAAGATACATTTAAAAGATCATTAAATTGAAAATTCTCATTTGGAATTTTAAATATATTTTCAGACAAAAATTTATTCATTTAGAATTATCTAATGTAAAAATGTTTTCAAGCAATAATTTTTAGTTATTGTTTCTCTATAATATTCCTTTAGATGTTTTTTTTCTTCTATAATCTCATCCATATCTTTTTTTAAATCAGATATTATATTTTTCCTTTCTTCTTCAGAAATATTTTCTCTAAAATTACTTATCTTATCTTTATTTTTTTTACTGACTATTTTGTTAACCATTGAGAAATATTTTTTATTTATTGTTCGATCTATACTGTCATTAACTGCTTTATATAAATCAAATATTTTTATCATTACGTCTGTTTTATTTTGCTTAAATTCATTGATTTTTTCATTAAATATAACCGAGAAATTTTGATTCTTATTTTGATAAGAGGTGTTATAAAATAAAGGGGTCTTCTAAAAATCGGGGACATTTGAAACTATAAAACTACCCACTCCTTTTATATACAGAGAGTTTAAATTTGCAATGATACTATCTATTGCTTTATCAATATTATCCGTATGCCCAGAATATATAGATGACAAAATATCATTTCCACCAATTGAAACAATAACAATATCATCTATACCAATTTTAGGATGATCCTCCCCTAAGAAAGTAGACACCCAGATCCGAAAAAAACTTATAGGAAAGAGGTGTTGAAATGGTGTTAACCAAAAGAAGGTATACAAGCGAATTCAAGCAAGGGGCGATTGAGCTTAC
>NZ_JBIPMD010000249.1:0-4641 GCF_044369315.1 Silvanigrella sp. | reverse complement strand
ACAATGGCTTCAATTAATTTGTTACCTTATTAATCGCACTGCTTACTTCCACGCTGATGGCTAATCTTTACGTGGGTGAGATTCGCACTCACTGGTTCTTACGCACTTATCTTGGCGCACCATAATTCCTCCTTCATTAGAAAAAACAAATTGCTTTTATTAATCGCATTTTTCTAATTAGGATTTGATTACAAAATGATTAAGAAACACCAATGTGTATTAGGAATTCGGTCATTTTAAAAAACTGTCGATGAATATTATCAAATGAGAGTTATTAGGTTTGAATTTCTACGGCTTGTACTTTAGGAAGCGAAATGGATGTAAAAAACCTGGCGATGCTTTCAAATTGCTCTGGGGAGTCTGTACAAAGAACATGTTTTTCCCCATGACACAGATGATCTTTTAAGTTTGAATTCGATAAAAATTCAGTAACATAATTAACGATTGGCAAAGAAGATTCTACCAAATAAATGGGGTCCTCTGTATTTTTTGATCCTATTTTTAAAACCCAATCACCATCAATTGTTTTATAAATTACAGTTTTTCCAAGCCTTCTTTCAATAGATTGAGCAATAGAAAAGGCAAGTCTTGGATAATGAGTACATGCGAGCATCACAACTTTTGTATCTTCTGGAATGTCCCACAAATACATATCACAAGCGGCATCTACCATAGGGCCTTGAGAAATGCCCTCTTCCACTAAGGGGACAAAAAGAGGACAAGCTCTTGCCCAAACTTTTTCAACACCATGAAGAGAAAGTTCTTCATTAAAACGTTTGCTTTTAACTGTAAAATTTGTTCCCAAAACGGCTACCGTTCTTGTTTTATCAAATAAAACTTCAGCCACAAAATGACAAAAACCTTCCACAATACCAATAATGGGTAATTTAAAAAGTTGTTGTAATTGTTTTGCGGCAACACTAGAAGCGGTTCCGCATGCTATTATCAATAATTCTGCATTTCGGCTTGCTAAGTATAAAGCGGCTTCAGAAGCGTATCTTGTAATGGTATCTTGGCTTTTATTGCCATAGGGACATCGTGCATTATCACCAAGATACTGGGTATTTAAATCAGGAAATCGTTTTAAAACATTTTCCCAAACAGTTAACCCCCCTTGGCTTGAATCAAAAAAAGCAATATTTGGGAGTATTTTATTCTTCATATTTTTATAAGATTTCCAAAGATTTTTTCAACTCTTTGTGACGCTTCAAATCCAAAAATAAGATGTTCTCTTTTTCGAGATGCAATTTTTAATTCCTCATTACTCATCTTATTTGTTTTAACATTATTTAAAGTTTCTTCATTTATTAAATTCACAAGACCCGCATTCCATCCCGCATTTCTTGCCGCTATTACATTTAAAGGAGTATCGTCTATAAAATAAATATCATTTGTATTTAAAGTACCATTAAATTTATTTAAAATAAAACTTTGCGCTTCTAAAAATGCCAATTCATAAATTTTTGGGTTTGGTTTTTCATATCCAATATCTTGACTAAATATGGTAACATCAAAAAGTTCTCGAACAGAAACCCTTTTTTCAATCATCACTTCATGCCAAGTTGTTGCGTTACTAAGAACACCAATTCCAAAATTATTTCTGCGTAATTTTTTGGCTAATTCAAGCACATTTTGTCTTACCGCCCCGACAACCAGGCTATCCGCTCTTTTAATATCATGAATAGACAAAGAAAAATTATTATCTTCTATTTTTGCTGATTTTTTTAATGCCCTTATAAAGGAAACAGCATAGTCATAGGCACCCATTTTTCCTGTGCACCAATTTTCAAGAACGGCCTCTTCTTTCAGAAGGGAATAGGTTTCCTTATGATTTTTAAAGCTATTTTCAGGCAACAACTTTTCAAACTCATAAATATAGGCGTCCCAATCTAAATCCAATAAAACACTACCAATATCAAAAAACACAAAACCAGAGTAACCATTCGTTTTTAAACATTTTTTTTGATTTGAATCACTAAAAACGATATCGAATTGATTGATATCTTCTATTGAAATTTCAGGCCAATACATTTTCACTCCTCAAGGGTCACAAATGGCTCCCGATAACCTAGCTAAGGAATAAGGACTACTTTGACAGAAAGAACATTATGCCAGTTGTGAAAAATCTCAACAACCTATATCAGGAAAACAAAGCCCCAAAAATTCATCTTCTTTTATTAGAAGAACATTCATTTGTTGCCAGTTTAGAAGCATCTTCTTTAACAAAAGCGGGTTTTCAGGTAACACTAGCAAACAATTTAGATGAAATGAATCAATTCTTAATTCATGAAAAAATAGATATTGTGATTATGGATTATTTTTTTCAAAGAGGAAAAGCGGTTAAAGAAATCAAAAATGCTAAATTAAAAAGTTTAAATAAAAAAGTTCGATTTGTCATTTCAAGTGTTCAAAATACTCAAGAAATAAAAGATATTTCAAACTCCCATCATGGAGATCTTTTTTTAGTAAAGCCTTTGCCTAGACATTCTATGATTCAAGAATTGAAAAAACTAGCAAAACAAGATTTCAGAAAAAGCATTAGAACTAAATGTCATATCCCCTTTACAATTATTTTTAATAACAATATATTTCAAACTTTTGCTATTGATATTTCAACTGAAGGATCGCATTTATTAGATAAAGAAAACAAATTAAACGCTTACGTTGGAATGGAACTTAACTTCGAATTTATGCTTCCTAAAACCCCTGAGCTTATTAAAGCAAAAGGAATTATTGTTAGAATAACCGAAGAAGGGTTTGGTCTAAAATTTAACAATATTTCGAAGTCAGATAAAAATAAAATTGAAGATTATATTTCAAAAAATAGTTTAGAAGTTAAATCTATTCATTATTATTTGTAGCATGTTTCTTTAAAACCCATTTCAGTTGGCGCATGATTAATGTGAATTTTGATACTGTATTGGACTCATCATTGCAAGTTCGGAATGAGATGCGTGATGATTATAATCAAAACATAATCTCTTTTAAACGTACCGAAAAATGCTTCTGCCATTCTATTCGTCTTTGTGTTTTTAAATTTTTAAATCATTTTTCTACTAAATGAAACGTTAATTCTTGAATTGATTTTCCTATTAAAGTCTTTTTTGAAGCAACGTAACTTATTCCTTCTTGATCATGGCAATCAAGAGAAAATGCAACGAATTCTTTCTCATCATTAAAACATCGTATTTCAAAGGCATCAGAACATCATCCTGTATAATCACTTTTTAAATAATTTTTCATAAAGACCACCCTATTTTTGTTACTATAAGTTGATTGTCTTGAAATTTAAATTACGACTTATTAATGCAACCAAGTATTTTCTTATATTTATGACTTCTTTTTCTGTTTTAATAAGGCTCTCTTAGGCGTTCCATTTCTGCAATAATTTCTTCAATATAATCTTTAATATTTATTGATTTATCAGTTATACTTAAGATCATTTTCCAACTATATAAGGTTACATGATGGATCTGCTGTTTACGAGAAAGCACGAACAAACTCAATTCTAAATTGAAATATTCTTCTAATACTACTCGCTTTTCATAATTTCCTAAGCGCATTCTTAGCTCTGTTAATCTATCCATTGACTCTCCTTTTCTTGGTGGAAAGGCGTCAATTTTTTATTATTTATTTTTGAATTTAACTCATTTATTATTAATATAAATTAACTTTTTAATTAGGAAAATTAAAAATGAAAAAAAAAA
Organism: Silvanigrella sp.; assembly: GCF_044369315.1. NCBI lineage: Bacteria > Pseudomonadati > Bdellovibrionota > Oligoflexia > Silvanigrellales > Silvanigrellaceae > Silvanigrella > Silvanigrella sp. The sequence goes on along the minus strand of NZ_JBIPMD010000249.1, from coordinate 934 downwards.
ATTTTAACTTTGTTTTTTTTTAACTTTATTAATTCCAATCAAATTGTTTGCTAGTGATATTAAATTAAATTGTTTTAAAAAATTTAATGTATCATTATATAATTCTGGCTTTTTTTATTCCTCTGAAAAAAATGAGGGAGTTGACAAAGACATTATAAATGAAATTATGAAAAGAAACAAATGCCAATATGATATCTCTGTAATGCCAAGAATTCGAATATGGAAATCCCTTGAAAATGGGTCACTTGATTTAAGTACTTCAGGTATTCAAAATAAAGAAAGAGATAAATTTGCGTTCTTTATAAATTATATTAAATTAAAAAATTATATTATCTTAAAAAAAGAATTAAATTTTCATTCTTGGCAAGAATTTTTAAATAATAAAAATTTAAAAATTGGAGTTATACGTGGTTTTAAACATGGCGAAGCAGATAAATGGCTTGAAATTTTAAATAAAGAAAATAGAGTTATAGAAAATGTTGATCATAACGCGTTATATGACTCTTTCATTAACCATAAATTTGATGTCACTATTGGCCACCCAATGACTTTTCAATTTTATTTTAAAAATATAAACGGGCTTTCAAACTTAGTAAATGTTGAAGATTGGAATATAGATGAGTTGCCTATAAAACATGGGATTATCTTGTCAAAAAAAGTTTTTAGTCCTGAAGAATATGAAAAATGGAAAAATATAGTAAATGATATTATTTCCGATGGAACTATGTTTAAAATTTTGAAAAAATATTTTTCAGCAAAAGAAGCAAGAGAAATTGTTATTGAAAAAAATTAAAATTATTTATAATAAAAGGATAAATTTATGGTGCGCCAAGATAAGTGCGTAAGAACCAGTGAGTGCGAATCTCACCCACGTAAAGATTAGCCATCAGCGTGGAAGTAAGCAGTGCGATTAATAAGGTAACAAATTAATTGA
>NZ_JBIPMD010000248.1:0-4645 GCF_044369315.1 Silvanigrella sp. | reverse complement strand
CCAGTTATATTTGAAATAACTAGACCAATGAAAAAGGTCGGTTAATTGTGTCTATAAAATTGGGGGAAGATCAATTTAAGAATTTTAGATTTTACAGACAATAAAATTCAAAACATCCCAAAAGAAATATTAAATTTAAAAAAGTTAAAGATTTTAAGTTTTCGCAATAATAAAATAGAATATATACCAAAAGAGCTTGGTTGTTTATCAGATTTAATTTATTTAGATCTAAGAAATAATTTAATAAATGAGCTTCCCGAGTCTATTTGTGAATTACCTGTTTTAGAAAAATTGGACCTGCGTTGGAATAAAAATTTAACTCTTCCTAGCTGGTTAAATCATTTAGAAAATAAAGGTTGTATTGTGTTAACATAGCTTTAATTAAGAAGATTTTCAAATTTATTTTTTGAAATTCTATATAACACTTTTTTAGTATCTTTATCAATTGAAAATAGATGGAGCCATTGATTATCAATTAAATCGCTGAGATTCTTGTGTTTATCAATTATTTTCTCAATTTCAATTTGTGGGGCTTCAATAAAAACACTTAATCGAAGAGGTTCGTGTATTAAATGAGTGCCGTCATGTATGGATTGAAATGGCAAACCAATTTTAAGATCACCGCTATTTCCCTCTAAAACTCTAAATAATCCAACAATATTATGAATTGTCTTATCACCAGATCCAAAAGTATTTCTTTCCACCGATGAAGCATAATACTGCATATTAATCCAATTTGTTACGATCATAGGTGCTGTCATAATGAGTTCTAATGTTTTCATTCCCTCATCTTGTTCAAAATGATAATCATGTAAAAAAGCCCGCCCTTCTAAATTTAAATTTTTGGAACGCTCTCTTGGAGCAATAATAAAACAAGCATTGTTTACTAATGCCCATTCTGGTCTCACTTCTGACCAATTTGACGAACGCTCAGAAGCAGATAAAGAATAATTTTTAAAATAAAGAGAACGATCTTTTTGTGCTAAATGGGATGCTTTTTGAAGACCCTTTTTAAAATTTAAAAAATTAGGATAATCTTTTAGACTAAATTCTTCATCTAAAATATGAATTTCATCACTCACCGTTTCATGAAAAGCTGGCAAAAATATTGTTTCGTTTGATAATTTAAATTTATTTTTCTCCAATATTTTAATTCGAACATCTTTATCATTCAGAATTTGACATATGAAACGAGCATTTAAATCTCCTGAATAACCACCACAGGCGCCACAATTTAATGACGAAGCAAAAGCATTATTTGTAGTTAAACTACCATGGCCACAAATGATAACAATTTTGCTATATTCGTTAATTCCAAAATGAGTAAGAACAAATTCTGCAATTTCAAGCTTTTTTTCTAAATTTAAATTATGATTTAATATAGATGTTTTAAAGAATTTATTTTTAAATAGTTGATTTGATTTTTTATTATGCGAGATAGATTTTGATAAAATTTTATATCCAGATAAAATTCCAAATAATTCTACATAAGCAAATGAAGAAGCAAGACCTTGTTTTAAACCTGTTGTAAACTTATTTAGCGACTTTAAACCTAATACTTTTTTTTCTTGATTTTCTTCAAGAATTTCATTTACAGCAATTTTTGGTTGTATTAAAACAGGACAACGATAAGTAGAAATTTCATTAGTTACCTGATTACATTCTAGTGAAACCCCAAAAAAACCAGCAAATCCATGGGTAGAAACTTCAGGTATTGTTTCTTCTATTTTTCTACGAATCGTTTCAGAGCGGACATCGATACAAAAGATCATTTGAATATCTTTTGTATTTTTATCTGAAAGATGAAATCCATCTGAAATTATTTTATGAGATAATTTTCTTTGATAAGATAACTCAAAAGCTCTTTGCCATATACAAAGCAATTTAAAAATATGATCTACTTCGTTTTTAGAAAATATACTTTCTTGATGTGTTAAAAATTTAGTCCAAGCTTCATCCCATTCCTTTTTTGAATTTTTAATGACACATTCATATGCCATAAAAATTGCAATGATATCTTCTAATTTTGTTCCTTTATAGTTCTTATTTAATTCAAGATCATTTTGCCATATTTGGTATTGAATATGTGAACACCATCCCATAATGTGTTTACAAACTTTCATTAAATAATTTTTAAAATTATTCTCATTATTAATATTTAAAATAATACGACATTTATTTATCATTTCTTCGGGATTTTCAGGAAGATTTTCACCATTTAGAAAATTATTTTTATATCCTAAAAACGAAAGTGTATTATCATAAATGATAAGTCCTTTCCACTCAGAATAAAGTCTTTTTTTGGTGTTTTTAAGACTAAAAGCAGCTTGACCAAGGTCAAAATAAGAAGAACAATATTTTGTAATTTCATCAACAATAATTTCTTTTACGTTAATATTTTCTAAATTTCCTAAAAATTCACTATAAGTGTTAAAACTTAATAAGTGTTCTTGCTCTTCTAAACTTTCTCTTAAAAAGGACTGAATATCTTGAGTATATTTAATATTAAAATGATTTAACAATTCAATAGATTTTTTAATATCATTATATGTTATGACTCCATTTTTATATTTTTCAAAAAAATAATGAATTGGTAGAAATAAATTTTCTCCATTTATACAACTTAATTCAGATAATGTTAAATAAAACGGTTTGTCTTTTAAATTCCAAAATGGGTTTACACCAACAAAGGAATATAAGGGCCATGATGGACTTACAACATTTAATGAGTCTTTTATTATATTAGAAATAGGATTCATAATCGATAACCTCATTCTTTTTTAAATAATTTTGATGAAATTGCAGAAATATAACCACCATTCCAAAAAAACATCCATATTTTTTTGGATTTATCATTTGATAAATCTTGAATCATTTTTGCTATATAAATGCCAATTGAAAATAAAACAAATATAAATATGGTAGAAATTATGTTTATAATTCCTGAGTCAAAGTCTGACGGAAATATATATTTAAATTTTTTTGAAACTTCAACTTCAAAAAATAAATATAAAGAAATACTTATTACAAAAAATAGTCCCGAGTATAATGGGTTTTTTCTAAGTGCAAAAACAAGTTCTTTTCTTGATCCAATTACTTGTGTCAAAGCTAAAATTAATATTCCAATATAAATAAATTGAGCTGGATTAAATGGAAGTTCTTTTTGAAATAAAGCAATTAAAATAAATAATAAAGAAACAGAATAAGAAAAAATTAAACCAAAATTTGATAAATTTCTTTTAGGAGCTTTGTTTTCTTCTAAAATACTAGCAGTAGATAAAAATGAATATGCTTTATAAAAACCATGGGCTATCATATGAAATAACGCCATTGTATATGCACCAATTCCACATTGAATCATCATGAAACCTAATTGGCTAATTGTGGAATAGGCAAGTTGTTTCTTTATATCTGTTTGAGTCATCATAACTAAAGCAGCAAATACTGCCGTAAATCCACCAACGATAGAAAGAATTGTATGGAAAAAAGTAGCGTGAATTAAGATGGGAGAAAAGCGGAGAATTAAAAAACCGCCTGCATTTATGATACCAGCATGCATAAGAGCAGAGACCGGTGTTGGTGTTTCCATGGTTTCGGGAAGCCAAAAATGAAAGGGAAATTGAGCTGATTTTGCTAGAGCCCCCAAAGCAACAAAAACTCCAATAAACGAAGAATATTTTTCATTTTGAAGTTGCGTCATTGTTACGGAATTATGTGATATTGAAATAAGCTCAGAAAAATTTAAGGTATTAAAAAAATAATAGGTTAAAATGATGGCAATGAGAAGTGAGCAATCCCCAATTCGACTGACAAACCATTTTTTATTTGCAGCTAAAATAGCTTTTGGTCTATTCGGATAATAGAGGAGAAGTTTGTGAAGGCCATAACTTATTCCATGCCATGCTAAAAAAAACATCAATAAATTATTTGATAAAACAAGAAGCACTACAAAAAAAATAGTGAACTGATAATCTTTAAAAAAACGATATTTATTTGGGTCACCGTCAAAATATCTTATAGAATATTTAAATATACATAGTGATAAAAATAAAATCATAGAAAGAATGACCACAGATAATTCATCTGCCCTTAAGCCAAAATAAATTTGGAGTGTAGAAAAGAAAGTGCCACTGAAAAAATTAAATTCAAACGAGTTATTTAAAAACACATGTAAAAGTAACAACAAGGCACTAAAAAGCTCTATCACCCTTAAGGCCAATGAAAATTTTAAAAATTTATCCCGAAAACAAAAACCCCATCCCAGCATAAGGCTAAGAAGTGGAATAGACAAAAAGACAAAACTAAGTTCAAATGGAAAATACATTAGCCATTCTCCTATGTTAAATTAAACAAAGGAATTATACGAAATTTTATTCGTAAATTCAAATTCATGAGTTATAATTTATGAATTGATAATGTTTCTTTTGAAGAAGGCATCTGCTAGTATCCAAATGAGTCTGAAAACAGAATTCTCATTAGGTTAAAATTATGACTAAAAATAAGGCGGAGCAAAAGAAATCAAAAGCAGAACTGTCAGTGTACTCTTCTAAAACATGGACAGTGTTTACAAATCACGCCCATGTCATGATTTTACTTTCACAAGATCCAAACATGGTACTTCGAGAGGTTGCTTTAAAAATCGGCA
>NZ_JBIPMD010000247.1:0-4655 GCF_044369315.1 Silvanigrella sp. | reverse complement strand
TAGAACTTGATTTTTAAACTCAAGAGAATATTGACTTTTAACTGATTTCTTCTTTAACATTGGACAACCCTTCTATATGAACGCCTAAGTTCATAGCATATTGTCCACCAAAAGGAATCACTTTAGGATTCAGTTTCACCATTATAAAAACATACATCATTAGGGAGTTCAAATGATAGCAGTTGATATGCCTCCACAAGCCGTTGCAGTAGCACCTTATGCACACGAATCCGTAGTCATTTCATCCAACAAATTTATGGTTCCATTTGCTGATACATTCAGAACTGTATTGCAAGTAAATAACCAAACTGGATATAAAGTTTTTATAACATCATCTATTGACGACTGGCATCAATGGAATGGTGGTGCAAAACCAAATATAAATTTTAATGGTGTGACAATAGCGGGTTCAAATTATTTAAAAAGAAATGAAGATATGAACTCCACAGCAACAAACGCAAAGTTCACTATGAATTTTAAATTTACAGCAGCAAGTGGTGATGAAGAATTTGGTATGAGAGTTGATCAAGCAGATGTATTTAAAACAGATTATACTTATAAATACTATCCAACTTTTTCATTAGGAACTTTGGATGTGACTGGTTACTACCAAGTCGATCAAAAAGTAATGGGAAATGCAAATATCTTTACAATATCTCATAATCAATAATGAGAAGAACTAAACCGCTTTATTTTGATGAATTTTTTTAGGATTCAAAATGGAGTGGTTTATATTTAAATTTTCAATTGGGTTTTCCAATGAATTTACCTTTGAATTTACTCGGACTGGTAATTTAATATTTTTAATTTGCCTAAAGGTTTTTAATATTGAAATCATTATCCAAGTTTGATCAAATTGCCACCATTCCCAGCCATGACGCGCAGCGCGCGGTTGAGCGTGGTGATTGTTGTGCCATCCTTCACCAAAGGCGAGAAGACCAACCCACCAGTTATTTCTGGAATCGTCATTTGTATTATTAGGACGGGAACCCCATTTATGTGTTGCTGAATTCACAAACCATGTAACATGATAACCTGAGACAAGTCTTACAAAGACACCCCAAATTGTAAAGCTAATAGCGCTATACCAATCAAATCCAGGAGCTGAACCTAATACACCACCTAGAGCCATAATCGATAAGCCAACAACAATTTGAATTAAAATCATGTTATTTTCTAAAAATTGATAAAATTTATTTTTAGCAATGTCTGGGCAATAATGGGAAACTTCTTCTATGGAGTTTAAATCGGCTCTTCTATTAAAAATAAATCCAATATGAGAATGCCAAAATCCCTTATTCATATCATGTGGATCTTCTGGTTTATCAGAATAGGCGTGGTGCACTCTGTGTTGACCTATCCAAGAAATGGGTCCTCCTTGGCAAGCTAACGTACCACAAAATGCAGCGAAATATTCTAAAGGTTTTGTTGCTTGAAAGCCTTTATGAGCTAATAGTCTATGAAATCCAAAAGTAATTCCTACCATACCCGCAATATAATGCATTATTAGGAAAGCGATAAAGGCTTGCCATGTGAAAAAGAACCAGCATAATGAAAGGGCAATGACATGCACCCCTGTAATCCAAATGAAATTACGCCAGTTAAACTTAACAATATTGGAAGATTCTCTTAACTTCATAATAACCTCTAATAAATAGACAAGAAATCTTAATCCATCCTCATTTAACGGTTATTTTACTTCTTAGTGAAGGCAGGGAACGTAAAAGTAATGTAAATGGTGTATCTATTTGATAATATTGTATTAAAATCATTGAAAATACTTCATATTTCTACCCTTAAAATATAAATCAATAATATTGGTAATTTATATATTTATTAATAGTATTAGTTATTTAGTCTGATTTTCTTAAAATATTATAAATAGATTCATTTGGCTTCTTGAGATAATCGGCGCCATTTATTTTAGTCTGTTTTATAAATCTGTCATCATCGTTTATGATAAATAATTCATTGTTATTTAAAATTGTAATACCTTCTGCTTTATTATTTAATTTCAAAGGAATAAGATTGTTTTCATAAACTAAACTGGGATCTTTGTTTTTGTAAAATTTATCTAAATCTAATGTCCAAAGGTATGCGCCTATTGTATTTTCTTGCTCAAAGCTACTAAGTATAAATAATTTATTATTATATTTATTCCAAGATAATGCAAAAATTCCAACGTTTTCTTGAATATATTTATTCGTATTTTTGAAATTATAAATTAATTTAAAATCATTGTTTAAAAAGTATTTTGAATCTTTATAAATTAAGCTAGCTAAAATAATTTTAAAAGAATATTGAAAGTTTTTATAAGATTCACCTTCTTCTCTTATCCCAAATAAAATTTTATTGTCTGGAATAATTGCTAATCCTTCAACTTTAAAATATTTAGAACTGTTTAATTCTCTTTGTAAATATTTTTTTATGTCTCTTGTTTCTTTTTCATTTTCAATTACAGATAAAAACTCTACTTTATTTGGATATTCTGGTTGCCAATATAATATTGAATTATATTCATAATTGGAATCATCTCTGTCAAAGCTTGTTGTAGCAAAAATATATTTATTATCTAATGTTGCGGTTAAATCTTCAAATTTTTTTGTAGAAAGAAACTTTGGATTTTTATAATAAGTTATGTCATTTATATCTTTAAAATCATTATTAATGAAAGGAATTGAAAACATAGGCGATATGTTATTGTCATAAATTGATTTATCATTTGCAAAAAAAAGATTATTATTATTAAAAACAACTGCAGATAATTCACATGAAGCAATTGTTTCTGTTTCTTTATTGTTTTTAACAAATTTTGTCTTTTTTCCCTCTTCAAAACAATTTATGACTCCGGTTTTTTTTATATTATAATATTCTTTTTCACTTGGCTTTATAGTATTATTTAAGCCTAATAAGAATTTACCTTTTCCGCTGGAACAGGAGCTACAAATAAATAAAATTGGGAATATAAATAATAAAAATTTCACATGAAACCTTCAATTAAAAAATAATATATAGCATTCATGGTAGTATTAAATTATTATTATTGAAAAGTCAAATGTACATCAAATGAGTATAATTATTTTTTGGAATTTAAGATTTTTTAATAGATTCATTATAAATATCTTTGGCATTAAGATTGTGCTTTTGAGCAATATCTTTACATGCTATTTTTAATTGCATTCCTTTTTCTACAAGAATTAAAGCTTCTTTTGCTGCTTCATGTATAGATATTTCTTTTTTTTCTTCTGCTAAAATATTAACACAAATTACAAATTCACCTTGAATTTCATTTTGATTCGAAAAGTAATTTAATACATTTTTAATATTGCCTGTTCTATGTTCTTCAAATTTTTTAGAAATTTCTCTGGAAACACAAATAAAAATTTCTTCATTTAAATAAAATTCATTTAAATTTTTTAAACTTTGGATTAATCTTTTAGGACTTTCAAAAAATACAGCTATACAAGGGGCAATCGCTTTCCATCGATTGAATTCTTCTACTTGTTCTTTTTGAGTTCGGCCCAAAAAACCAGAGAAAATGCTTCTAGGTTGAATAAATCCGCAAGCAGCTAATGCCGAAGACATACTGCTTGGACCAGGAATACTTTGAATTAAAACCCCTTGTTTATGAGCTTCGGCAATTAATAAAGAACCAGGATCAGAAATACAAGGGGTTCCTGCATCAGTAATAATTGCAGCACATTTATTAGGTGAATTTTGGAGTTTTTCTATAAGATAACTCGATTTATTTTTTTCATTATGAACATGCAAACTCTCTAATTGAGATTTTATACCAAAATGGCTTAATAAGTTTCCAGAATGTCTAGTGTCTTCGCATGCAATAAAGCTAACATGAGATAGAATTTCTTTTGCTCTTGGAGAAAAATCGCCTAATGTACCTATGGGTGTTGCAACAATATAAAGTGTACCAGTAGTCATTCTATTCCTTTTGGGTATTCAAATACTTCTGCAAAAAATTTTCCTTTATCATCTCTTTTAATTTTTCCAATTGGATTTTGGATATCATGTGTAAAAAATAATTTTGCATTTTTTGTGATTAAATCTTCAAGAAAAATCTTTTTTTCATCTATTACTAATTCTGGAAAACGGTCATACCCCATTGAAATAGGAATATGCATCCAAGCGAATCCCGGAATTAAATCACTTGCAAAAACAAGTGGTCCATCTTTTAAAGAAATTTCTCCTAACATAAGTCCTGGGGTATGGCCATTTGAAAATCTAAAGGTTATAAAGGGAGATAAATCGCATATTCCATTATTTTCAACTAAAATTAAACGACCCGATTCTTCAAGTAAATTATTTAATAAAGGAACAAATGAAGCTTTATCTCTTGGGTGTGGATTTAATGCTCTTTTCCAATGCTCTTTACCAACGTAAAATTTTGCTTTCGGAAATAAAAGTTTTGTCTCTCCATGACCGTAAGGCGTTAAAATTCCGCCAGCATGATCAAAATGTAAATGCGAAAGAATAACAGCATCAATATCTTCATGACTTAAGCTTACTTTTTTTAAGCTTTCTAATAAAATATGATCATTTTCAACAATTCCATATCTATCTTTAAGTTTTGGCTCAAAAAAAGCTCCAACCCCAGCTTCAAAAAGAAAATTTTTTCCATCTTTATTTTTAACCAAAAG
>NZ_JBIPMD010000246.1:0-4656 GCF_044369315.1 Silvanigrella sp. | reverse complement strand
AGGCAAACTTGGCGATTATTTATCCAACTTAATAAAGAAGAACTTAGTATATAATACAGCATTTGGAAAATTACGCTGCCGCGCAGATACTCTTGGTTATTTGCAAAGATCTCTTGCTGGAATGGCTTCACCAACCGATCAAGCCGATGCCTTTTTAGTAGGATCCATGGGAGTTCATTATATGATGAAAGGAGAATCGGATAAAATGGTTACATTAATCCGTTTGCCTGGAGATACTTATAAATGCGAAACTTCACTTTGCGATTTAAAACTAGTTGCACAAAAAACAAAATTAATGCCTAAGAGTATGATTAATAGTGAAGAAAATGGGGTTACAGAAGAATTTTATCAATATGCCATGCCTCTTGCAGGAATTGTCCCTGAGATTCATGCCTTAAAACCAAAACATATCAAAAAAAGACTTCTTGACTATGTCCGTCCCGATAAATAGCTGAAAAATATAATATCTTTATTTCCTACCCGTTTAAATCCCTATAACTAATAGTAAAAATTTAAATAATAATAGTTATATTTTTAGAATAAGTCTAAATTACTAGTAACTCCCCAAAAAGTATGTTACCGTAAAATCATTGAAGGGAAATAAACTTCATTTCTGAAAGGAAAACGTATGAAAGCAAATATAGGAATTAACAAATCGGATAGTGCTAAAATCGTAGAAATACTTTCTCACTACTTAGCTGACTCATATTATTTATATTTAAAAACCCACAACTTCCATTGGAATGTGACGGGAATGTATTTTGAAAATCTTCATAAGTTATTTGATACACAATACAATTCTCTATTTGATAGCTTAGATGAAATTGCAGAAAGAATCCGATCTTTAGGAGAATTTGTACCAGCTACATATTTTCAATTAAAAGAATTAACTTGTCTTAAAGAAACAAAAGAAGTTCCAAAAGATAGAGAAATGATCAAAATATTATTAGAAGATCATGAAACCATTATTCGCAACTTAAGATCTTGGATCGAAGAAACAAATAAAGCAGGTGATGCTGGCACAAGCGATTTTCTAACCGCTCGCATTGAAGAACATGAAAAAACGGCCTGGATGTTAAGAAGTCATTTTGACTAATCCAGGATTCATTCTAAAAAAGGATTTGACTCTTTTAATTAAATATAATAAATAAAATTATATGTAAAATTAAAAGGTTAAATAAAATGAATGAACAAAATTGTTCTAATATTGAATTAGAAAAAAAGATTCTTCATAAAAATATAAAAGATATTACTGAAAATTTAAACTTTATCCATTCTAAAGAAAAAATAAAATATTTTAAAAAATTGGAAAATCCATCTCCTCTTTTTTCAATATTTTTAATTTACCTTTGGATCGATATTTTCCTTAGCTGGTATTTAACCGCATGGATTCATATTTTATTTTTTCCTATAGCCCATCATCGTTATTTAGGAATGAAAAACAAAGACCCAGATTATATTTGTATAAAGGAACTTGATCCAACACACAAAAAAAATTGTTATCAAATTAATATTTTGGCAATCCCAAATAAGATATGGCTTAAAAGCTCATATCTTGGCAATTTATATTATTTTAATTTTAAGGAAATTTTAGAGGTTTTTCTCTGTTGGTTTATTTTTTTAGTCACTTTAATTTATATTTTTTCAATAAAAAAAGTAATTATATTATTAATACTTTGGTTTGTATCAAAAACAACAATATATCATTTTTTAAAAGTATTTATGGAAATATCAGATCACGCTGGACTCGAATTGAATGGAATTATAAAAAGCACAAGATCAATACCAAGTAATTTATCAAGTATGATTTTTTTTCCTTTTGGAGATAATTATCATTTAAGCCATCACCTACTTCCAAAAATCCCAACTATTAAATTAAAAAAAGCCCATAAAATATTAATTGAGTGGGAAAATCACCAAAAAGATTGTTTTCCTAAAAGATATTTTTTTGGTAGAAAATCTGTAATAATGAATTGGGTAATTCATCGAAACAAAATTGATTTTACCTAATTCTTCAAATGTAATTTAAAATGAATAATTTTAATAAATTATTCTTTGGAGAATTTATGATAAAATATAATAAGTATATTTATAAAAAAAATGAAATTAAAGATCCTAAATTAAGACTTTTAATCAATCATCATGCAGGTGGTTCCTCTACAACTTATTTTAATTTTTGTAATTTTTTCCCAGAAAATTGGGATATCTGTTTTTTAGATCTTCCAAATCGAGGGGTTGAGTTTTCAGAAGATTTTGTTAGAAACAGAGATGAATTGCAAAGTTTTATTAAAGAATATTTAAAAGATTTTCAAGATGCCCCTTTAGCCTTATTTGGACATAGCTTAGGGGGTTACATCTCTTATGAAATAGCGCAATTATTATCATCACAGAATGAAATTCCTCTTATTTGGCTTGGAATATCTGCAACGAAAGCTCCAAATTTAATAAAAAAAGAAGTTACCTTACCAGAATATCTAAATTCATCCGAATTATTAATCAAATGGATGAAAGATATTGGTGGAACACCTGACGAGTTTTTTAATTCATCAGAACTAATGAATTTATTTTTACCAATTATAAAAAATGATTTAACTCTATTTCATAATTTAAATAACAATCCTGTTTATTTTGAAAAACTTAAAATTCCAATTTCAATTTTTTCTGGAAAAATAGATTTGAAAGCCTCACCATCTGAAATGTCAAATTGGAAAAACTTTACAGAAAACAAATTTTCACAAAATGAATATGAGGGCGGCCATTTTTATTTTCAAGGAAATGAAAAAATTTTAGTAGATAGCATCTTAAATAACTTAAACAAATTAAGCCATTTCCATTAAAATTATATTTATCCATATTATTATTCTATTTATTTAAATTTTATTTATAAAATTAACAAATTATAATATATTTTTTCATTATACTTGTCCTTTTCTAAATTTATGATAACTAATTATTTATTATATTTAATTATCTAAACTTTACAAAAGGAGATATTTATATTATGGTTTTTACAAATAAAATAAAAAATAATAATTTCTATGAAAATAATTCTATAAATAACAAAATATTAAATAAAGAAATTGAAGAATTAAATAATAACCCCTCTTTTGCATTAGTAACCTTATTTTTTAAATATATTAAAGAAGATTTTTACAATTTCGGAAGTTTATCTGTTTTTAAATCTTATTTTGAAGAAAATTCGAACGAGTATTTAAGATACTTGCTTAATTTGCAAGAAATAAAAAACACAATGATTAATAATAAATATATATCTTCTGAATTGCTAAATAAAATTAAAATTTTTGCAAATAAATTAGATGAAATGAAAAAAAATAATATTTGCGAAGAATCAGAAGAGTTTAAAAATAATCTTAAAAATTATAATAATTACAAAGAAAAAATTGAAAAATATACTCCTGATTTAAAAAGTAATCTATCTAATTACGACAATTTTGGGCAAAAAAATGATTTGACAAACTTAGATGAAATCGACAAATTATGCCCCAATCTTATTTTTGATTTTTTTGATGAAGAAGATGAAACAGAACCAGAGGGTTCTGATAGAATAAGTTCATACCTTTTAAAGTATACACATGCAATTTATGCCTCTATAAAAGATTTAAATGTAACTATTGAAACCTCTTACTGCCACGATCAATTAAAATTAAATTTTTTAAATTACTTAGAAAAAGACCTTAATTTTTACAGCTTAACAAACCAAAAAAAATTCTATTACTACTATTATATTCAAGAAGTTTCAAACAAAAAAACACTTATGGTCTTTTTATTTACTCAAATATGAATAAAATACAATTTGCATTTTATGATCCTAAAATAGGAATTAAAGAATTTAATTACAATGAATATTCAAAATTTAAAAATCAATTTTCCAAATTAATAAGTAACTATGGAAAAAACTATACTTCCTTCCGTTTAAAAATTGATTCTTCAACTAAAAAAATTACTCCTAAAAACATAATGAATTTGGAAGGACTTTTAACGCTTTTAAGCCAATCTTCAAATAATTATATTGATTATATTAATAATTCGAAATGTTTTATCTTAATAGGTTCAAAAAAAAAGGATTATAATTTTTGTAAATCTATCCTTGCCTCCCAAAAAACAGACTTAAGCCATGAATCCATTGGCAATGAATTTTTTATAAAATATACAAATTATATTCATAAAGTAAGAAAAAATCCTAATGATTTACAGGAAAAATCTTTTTGGATATTTTATTTAATTAATTACTTAGCCTATAATACCGAATTAGCAAGGGCTGAATTAAATACATTAGAACCCTTTTTAGGAAAAGAAAAAATATTTGATATTGTAATCGATTATTTTAATCAAAAAAATAATTCTTTAAAATGGAATACAAAAAAAGTTATTTCTTTAATTCTTATTGAAGTCTATAAAAATATGTCTACATATGATTTTAGAATTCCATTTTATTACGATACAAAACAATTTAAACTGAACCATACTCAAAATAAAATAGGAAAATTTTTATTAGAAAGTTTTGACTTAGTGATCTTCCCCCAATTTTATAGACACAATTAACCGACCTTTTTCATTGGTCTAGTTATTTCAAATATAACTGGAGACAGATATCCATTCGACGAATGCTTTCTAACACGATTGTAGTAAACTTCA
>NZ_JBIPMD010000245.1:0-4659 GCF_044369315.1 Silvanigrella sp. | reverse complement strand
ACAGTTTTCTTCCTGTCATTTTCTTTCGTCTGTTCATGGTTGACGACATTTATCCTTACAGTATTGTTCCAAATGTGTCTATTCTCATATTAGGGAGTAAAGGGTGCAAGAGTTACAAGATATATATAGGCTGCAAGCTTTTGTTACAGTTGTTCAAGAAGGTTCTTTATCTTCTGCTGTGAATAAACTTCATATCACTCAGCCAGCTTTGTCAGCAAGACTAAAACTTTTAGAAGAAAGTTTAGGTTGTGCCTTATTAAAACGAACAGCGCGCGGTGTGCGTCTGACCTCAATGGGTAAATTAGTCTATGGGATTTCTGTAGATATTTTAAAAAGAATGAATCAATTACAAACAACCGTGAGAAACCACTTAGAGCTACGCGAAGGTTTTGTGCATTTGGGAGGAGGAGCAACAGCTGTGGCTGGAGTTTTTCCAGATGCTATCTCTGAATTTCGAAAAAAATATCCTCAAATTCAATTTACTTTACATGAAAAAGACTCTGCAACCGTAATAGAGTCTCTTCATGATGGATCCGTTGATGTTGGATTAATTACAAGAAATCCCTTTGTAGCACCTAATGAAGATCCCTTAATTGGATTAAAAGTACATGCAGAAATTTTGGATACTTTAGAGATCATTGCAGCACCAGAAAACCCTTTAGTGCAAATGTCTCTTTCTTTAGAAAAAATGGGCAAAACATTGTTACCAATTCATATCAATCGTCAGCCCATGATTTTATTTGAAAGTGGAAGTGCTATTCACGATATTATTGAAATGGAATTTCGAAAATTAGGAATACGTTATCGAACTGTCATGACATTAAGATCGACACAAAGTATGATAAAAATGGTTGAAAAAAATATTGGACTGAGTGTTGTCAGTTCTCACTCCTTGCGGAATGAAAAAAATATTCAAGTTTTAAAAGTACAAGGTTTAAAAATGGAACGTTCTATTTTAATTTGCTCCTCATTAGAAAGAGAACTTGCGCCAGCGGCATCCGAATTTATACATGTTCTTCAAAAAATTTATAATTAATTAAAGTAACAATTATTCAGGAATTTTAATCATTATGGTATCACCTTTTCAAAATAGCATTTTTCATTTTATCCTGTCACGTAAGGATAAATTTGTTTCTTCACCGATTGCTATTATGGGTGGAGTCAGTGGATCGCGATTTCATGGTAATGAAAAAATCGAAGAACTTCCTATTGTTATTTTTGACTTTGAAACTACGGGACTGGACACAAGAAGTTCTCGAATTATTGAAATTGGTGCTATAAAATATCAAAATAAAAAAGAAATAGCGCGGTTTTCACATTTAATAAACCCCGGCATTCCTCTTTCCCCTGAAATTACAAGAATAACAGGAATAGAAGATCGTATGTTAGAAGGAAAGCCCGACTTTCAAACTATTTTACCCGACTTTCATGATTTTTTAAGAGGATGTGTCGGATTAGCTCATAATGCCGAATTTGATATTGGAATGCTATTTCATGAATCAAATAGATTGGGTATTTCTTGTGACTACACCATTTTTTGTACATTAAAAATGGCAAGAGCTCTTGTAAAAATTGAAAGGCGAAATCTTGACGCTTTGGCGCAGCATTTCGGGTTGACCTTTGAATCTAGGCACCGTTCTATTGGCGACATTCTAGTTACAGCGGGTGTTTTTTGGCGTATGCTTGAAGAAAATCCTGCATTAAAGACCATTTCGGATCTTTCTCCTTACCGAGAAGAAATGCCAGGAAAATAACTATTAGGAAATATTGATAAGTGAGAAGAAAAATAAGTTTTTTTTTATTTTCAGTTTTTTTTCTAATGACAATTTATCTTTTTTCGTATCGAATTTTAAATTCACAAATAGCCTGGCTTGCTTTTCCAATTGGTCTTCTATTTTTAAAATGGTTTGACCTTGCGATCATTCAGGGCTTTCAAACTTTAAAAAGTTTTTCAAGAGAAAGAATTGAACTTAATTTAAAAGCAGCAGGTATTTCTGATAAAAAAGATTTTTATAAAAAAAATCTTTACATAAAACTATTTTCTATCATATTATTATATATAACAATTTTTTCTTTTACTTTATCAAAAGATATAAATAATATATATCAATTCGTCTCGCAAAACTTAAAAACTTCAAGGCCTATTTTAAAAATTGAATTTCCTTCTTATTCGGGGCAATCACCAAGATATTATGATTTATCGGCAAATAGTTATGAGATAAATATGGATACTTCTTCTTATCTTGAAATAGATATTGATAATTTAAAGAAAGATAATAATTGGCAAGTTCTATTTATCGAAAATAAAAAAATATATCCTGAAAAAAATTACACCTATTCTTTGCAAACAGGATCTTGGTCTTCTTCTGTTTCCTCTTTGTTTTCTTTATTTGATGAGAAAATGAATAATGACGAAAATACGAATAAGATTTTATCAAGAAATATTAAAATAATTTTATCGAATAAAGATAAAAAATATATCTCTACATTAATTTTAAGTCCAACTGCGAAACCTATCGTTAATTTACAGCCCGCGGTTACTGAGTCATTGGATTTTAAAGAGTTACAAGGGAAATTAAATTTTGATATCGACGTAAAATCAACAGTTCCTTTAACATTAGTTGAATTATCTATAAGAACTCATTCTGGATATCATTTTGATAAATCATTAGCTGAATTTTCAAATGCGTCTGAGTTTAATTTTAAATCAGATAATGCAGAGCTTGTTACATTAGGAATTCCTTTTTTACAGGAAGATACATTATATGTTAAAGCTATTGCAAAAACAGTTTTATCAGGAATTTTTGGAGAGTCAAAAGAATTGGTTTTTCCAATAAAAACACCCATACAAGTTAGAGCAGAAATTATTAGAAAATTAGAAGAAGCAAAAAAATTATTAATTAAAATGAATAAAGTAACTCCTGAGCAAAAATCAAAAATTATACCGCCATTATCTAATGCAGCACAATTAGCTGGGAATTTAAGTCAGTCAGGTATTGTTCGAAGAAATATAATTGAATCCATTAATCTAGTAGAAAATATCTCGTTAAAAAATGATCAAAATTATAATTCTTCTTTGGGTAAAATTCAAACCACAATCAATATTTTAAAAAGACAGCAAAATGCGAGTGAATCGAGTAATTTTTTGGCAAGACTCCAAAATCTTAAAAGTAAAATTCAAATGTTAAATAGCAAAGAAAAAGATTATGCTGAATTTACTTCTGAATCATTTGAGTTAAGTGAGATAGCTTCTAATTTAAATAAACAACTGATGGATATGACTAAAAACGAAACTTATCCTTTATCCATAAAAGAAAAGAAAACCTTACAAAATATTTTAAAAAATGATAATACGTCCTTAAAAGTGAAGTCAACAGCGCAAAGTTTAAAAGAAAATAATTTAATTGAAGCACAACAAGAAATTCAAAGCGCATTTGATGAAGCAAATAATCATTTAGGATTTGCTATGCAAATTATGCAACAAGCAAGACAAAGAGCTATGCAAGATGCAAAAATAAAATTACAAAAGGCGGATTCCTCCTTGGAAAATTCAAAATATTTTCCAACAAAAAATGAGATCTTAAATGAAATTTCAAATGCAAAAGACTTATTAGAAAAAACTTCTCTTCTTGGAGGTGAATTTAACGAGTCATTGAGTTCTGCTAAGAGTGCTACCAAAAAATCGTTTGTTTTTGGCACAGAAGAGCGTGCTTATGAAAGAATTGCATCGACTCAAAAAGCGCAAGAGGCCATTGAAAAAGCAATCTTATCTTTACAGGATGAAGAAGAAAGTGATAAAGAATTGCAAAAGGAACAAGATGCAAGAGCTTTTCGTTCTACAATGGATATTCTTGCAGCTCAAAGTGTTCTAGATTCAAGTTGGAGAAAAAAAATTCTTGAAGAAATTTCAAGGCTCAAAAGTCAAGGTGAATCCTCCGATTCCCCTATGATAAGGTATCTCGAAAGTAGACTTCGTTAATATGCGTATTTTCACAAATCGGAATAAAATCAACGGTATTTCTTTTCATCATAGAACCTCTCGGAGAGGGATTAGCTTAAGGTCTAATCTATCGCAGTATTTTAATTTAAACGATTTAATGCTTCAAATTAAAAAAGAATCTCCAAGTCATTTAACAGTAAAAGAAATTCAATATTTTCTTTGTGATCAAGGAAGAAACGAAATTCACACTCATGTTTCTATTTGTGCTGAAATTATTTCAAAGTGGACAGGAATTATAAAAACAATGGAACGCTGTTTTCCATATAGAGATTTTACAACGATAAAAGATACTTTTCATTATAATTCAAATGATTCCTTTGAGTGCATTTTAAATGAATTAGAAGTTTTTTTAGAAGCAAAAAAGTTACTTGCTTTGTGGCGTCATCGATTGTCTATTTTTGAAATGATTGTAGAAGCGCAAGGAAGTTTCAGATTTTTAAAAATAAATAAATAGAATAAATTATTTTATTCATTTTCGGTAGTTTGATTTAATTTTTTGAATTTTTCTATAAGATTATTTAAATCAATAATACCAGTTAAGAGTTGAGAATGTGTTTTTAGAAAAAGAATATGTACTTAAAAAGGCATGCAGAAAATCTTCCGAAAACATGGACAAGCAAGCCCTTTGTTGAACGGACTTTGGATGCCGTTTGAATGCC
>NZ_JBIPMD010000244.1:0-4662 GCF_044369315.1 Silvanigrella sp. | reverse complement strand
TACCGCAGCCAAGAATAACGGTAAATATTTATAAATCGAAACCTACGCAATGAATATCATCTCTGGGAGCCGGATGTGGGAAAACTACAAGTCCGGTTCTGCAGGGGTTTCATGGCAATGAATTACTCTTTATTTGAAAGGAAATAAAAGTCATGTCTCTACCTACCAAAAAAACAATTTCAATTTTATCTGGTGATGGTATAGGCCCTGAAGTTATGGAACAAACAATCCGTATCATCAAAAAAATTGAAACGAAATATAACCATGAGTTTACTTTAAATCATGCTTATATAGGAGGTGCAGCATTTGAAAAATATGGATGCCATTTTCCAGAAGTTACTTTACAGATTTGTAAAAATTCAGATGCCATTTTATTTGGATCTGTTGGCGGACCCATTTCAGAATCCCATGAAGCAAAATGGAAAGATTGTGAAAAAAATTCTATTTTGGCTTTAAGAAAGAATTTTCGATTTAGTTCTAATATAAGACCTGCAAAAGTTTATCCTGAGCTTCAAGACATTTGTCCTTTAAAAGAGAGTGTCATTGGAAAAAATGGGATTGATATCGTTATCGTTAGAGAATTGCTTGGTGATATTTATTTTGGTGAACATAAATCTTATATCATAGATAATATTAGAAAAGCGCATGATATTTCGGAATACGATGAAAAACAAATTGAAATTGTGGCTCATCAGAGTTTTAAATTAGCTAGACTCAGAAAAAATAAAGTAACATCTGTTGATAAAGCCAATGTTTTAGATACTTCTAAACTCTGGAGAACTATTTTAAATGAAGTCGCAAAAGAATATCCAGATGTTACTTTAGATCATATGTTAGTAGATAATTGTGCAATGCAGTTTTTTATAAATCCTTCCCAGTTTGATGTCCTTGTTACTTCAAATTTATTTGGTGACATTTTATCCGATGCCGCAGCTGCCATTCCTGGGAGTTTAGGATTAATGCCATCTGCAAGTTTTAATTTGGAAGGATTTGCTTTATACGAGCCCTCAGGTGGTTCTGCTCCTCAAATTGCAGGTAAAAACATTGCAAATCCGATTGCTCAAATACTATCTTTTGCCATGTTATTAAAACAATCTTTTCATCTTATTGAGGAATCAAACGCAATTGAACACGCGGTTCATTCTACTTTAAAAGCAGGTTATCGAACTCAAGATATATGCTTAAATAAATCAAATTCGATATCAACTTCAGAAATAACAGATAAAATTTTAAACTTTATATAAGGAATAAATACAATGTCATTAGAAAATAGAGATTTTGGTGAAATTTGGATGGATGGAAAATATGTGCCCTGGCAAGAAGCAAAAGTACATGCATTAACAAATACGTTACATTATGGAGCAGGAGTTTTTGAAGGAGTAAGAGCTTATGAATCTGATAATGATTCCTCTATTTTTCGAATGCACGATCATACAAACCGTTTATTTCAATCGGCTCATATCATTGGAATGAAAATTCCATTTACAAAAAAGGAAATAAATGATGCCCAAATTGAAATTTTAAAAAGAAATAAACTCAAATCTGCTTATATCAGACCAATGGCCTATTATGGAGGAGAAGCATTAGGTCTTTTAATGAATAAACTTTCTGTAAGAGTGATGATTGCAGCTTGGGATTGGGGATCATATTTGGGAGAAGAAAATATAATTCATGGGATAAAAGTAGGAACTTCTTCTTATACAAGAAACCATGTCAATAGCGTTTTATCTAAAGCAAAAGCGAATGGCAATTATTTAAATTCCATTATGGCGCGTCAAGAAGCTATTCATAATGGCCATCAAGAGGCTTTATTATTGGATCACCAAGGTTATGTCGCGGAAGGAAGTGGAGAAAATATTTTTGTTGTTAAAGATGGAAAATTATACACTCCAACTTTAACATCTGCCTTAGCAGGAATTACGCGAGATACCATTATTCATATTGCTCAAAATCAAGGTATGGAAGTAAAAGAAATTCAAATGACTCGTGACATGATTTATATTGCGGATGAAGCTTTTTTTACGGGAACAGCCGCAGAAGTAACACCAATTCGTGAACTTGATGGAAGATCAATTGGATCGGGCAAACGAGGAGAAGTAACAGAACATCTTCAAAAAACATATTTTTCAATTGTAAAAGGAAAAATGCCTGATTATGAAAAATATTTAACGAGATACAGTACATAATTTATTTATTTACTGTTTCGTTATCCATTTTATTCGCAATTTGCTGTTGAATTGCTTTTTTGAGATCGTTTTGTGTATCTCTTTGAGAATAACGTTTCATTTCTTCCATAATAAAATGTTTTGTTTGATATTGAGGATCTTTTAAAACAACTTGTTTCCCTAATCTGTTACTTAAATTAAAAACCAATGGTGCTTTTAAATTTGCACTCATTTTTTTAGGATCCATTGGAATTGTAACAATCACAGAAATAACAGCTTCATTTGGATTTGATAATTTTAAAGCAGAAACTTCTTCTTCAGTAACTTCTACCATATAGTCGGGCCTAAAAGACAAAGGACTTATTACGATAAAAGCCATTGCAGGATCTGAAACAGATTGAAGCCACTTAAATGGGGAGTCATTATCATGATCTAATAATATAAATTGATTAAGTTCAGGAAACCCAATAAGTCCTTCAGGGAGTGAAATCATATCACTTTCATTGACTTCAACTTCTCCGAAGCGTGATGTATTTATTTTCAAGCCAGCCTCCCTATTAAACAAAATTACATTCATTTATCAGGTTATGTGAGAAGCACAAATTGTGCAATAAGACCTAATTTTTTTATTGACGTGTCAATTATCCTGTCTTCCAGATGAATCAAAATGATATTCAAGCATTAACAAAATTTTATATTTAGGAATAACAGGAACAGCACCAGGGCTAATTGAAATATCACTTGATTGTCCATAGGGGGTTGATGTTTGATATCGGTATTCCAGTAACGCATTCCAAGATTCCAAAAAAGCTTGGGAGAATTTTATATCTAAAGCAGAAATTTGAAATCCAGGATAATAATAGGAAGATAATGAAGATGGAGGCACCGAACTTTGTTCTGCATAATATTTTATATAAGCCAAACTTAAGGAATTTGTTTTAAAATGAATCTTCTCTTCTATTCCAAATATTCTTCCTTCATTAAAAACTTCAGAGTCTAAATTTTTCCAATATTTCAAAAATATTTTTGAATAAATGAAATTTTTATAGTCAAGACTAAAATCACTATAAAAATTTACAATTCTATATTTTTGATCGTGATACGTTACGGTCTTATCAATATACTGCTCGCGCCCAATACTTAGGGAACTTAGTGCATAGTCAGGATCCGAAAATTGATCATAGTTTGATTTCAAATTTAATTTTAATTCTAAATTTTCAGAACTCATTTTTGAATTTAAATCGAGTTCTAGTCTTGTTCTCTCAATATTTGTTGCTGTTGATCTATTCGATTGATAAGAATAGACAGACAAAAGATCTTGCCTGACAATAATAAAGGGATTTATTTCTGGATCTTTATAAAAATCAATTTTTGAATATAAAGAATAATACGGCCAATATAGAGGTGTTGTTTCATCGGGTGTATCAGGAAACCTACCAGCTTTAAATTCGAGTTGATTAAAAATTTGATAACGTAACCAAAGTTCTGCTATTTTTGAAAAATCATAATCACGTAATGGGACTTCAATAAATCCATCATCTTCTCTTGAAGGTGATTGTGTCATAATTTTAAATTTAGCTTCCACATTTTTATTTTCTTCAAATGGTCTAAATAAAAGAGAGAAACTCGATTGAAGAATCCCTGTCTGAAAATTGTTCATATAACCAACATTACCAACACCAAAAGTAACAGTTGATTCCCAATCTTTTTTTATTTCTTTTGCATAAATTTTAGATATAAAAATGGTTAAAAGTAAAAATAAAGCTCTGAAATAAATCTTCCGATAACTTTTTAAAGTCAAAAATAGAATCAAGATGTGGAGTATCATATGCCGATATTAGATGACCTCAACAAAAGGAAAAAAGATCTTGAATCAACAATAGAATCGTTGCACGAACTGATTGAAAGAAGAAATGCAATTCTTGCTAGTGTTGAAAGGTTGGCATTTGATCGAGTCATATCAAGAAGACGAACACTTTTAAACTTAAATAGCAAAGGTGATATGGTAAATTATATGCATCGTTCTACTAAATCTTTAGATCTTGAGTCTAAAAATAGTCGGAGATGTTTATTTATTTTAACTTCAAGAAAACGTTATCTTATAAAAATACTAGATGAAGTCATTGAAAGAATAGATGAATTACAAAGTCCAAATGATGATTTTGTCCCAAAAGAAACTGCCTAGTAATCATATTTTTCCCATTTACTCCAATAAATATTAAAAATATAATTAACATATAGATACTATAGCGCAATTTTGCAGTGCAATTTATTCATGGTTGATAAATTTATGAATAAAGAAAAAATGAATAATATATTAAATAAAATAAAAAGCAATTGGCGTTTCTTATTTATTATTACGATTTCAGTCATTGTTGCTATAACTACAATTTTTTTTATTGGTAGGTAGAGACATGACTTTTATTTCCTTTCAAATAAAGTAATTCATTGCCATGAAACCCCTGCAGAACCGGACTTGTAGTTTTCCCACATCCGG
>NZ_JBIPMD010000066.1:0-15119 GCF_044369315.1 Silvanigrella sp. | reverse complement strand
ATCCGTGCTCACTCTGCCCTTGATTATCACGCACCTTTAGAATATGAAGAAAATTATGAAATTTAACAGTCCACTTTTCGGGGATCATACCATACAAAGAGTTTAATTAAATTTTATTTAATGCTTGATAAATAAAATTTTAACCTAAATAAGGTTGGAGACTTATGAAAAGGCTGGCTTATATAAGTAGTGGAATTGATATTAAACCTGAAGATTTAAAGTTAATACAAGAAAAAGCAATTAAAAATAATGAAAGAGATATGTTAACTGGAATACTAATGTATTTTGATGGTATTTTTTTTCAAATTCTTGAAGGAGATTTTGAAAAGGTAAGTATTTGCTTTGGCAAAATCAAAAATGATCAAAGGCATAGAAAAATAACAATAATTAGCAATGAAGAGTTTGTAAAAGATAGAAAATTTCCAGATTGGTCAATGAAGTTTATAGATGCTGATAAAATTGACGGGTCTTTAATTTTGCATTTAAAAAATTTAGCTCATAATTCAAGATACTCGAATTTTTTACTTTCTAAATTTACTCAAACAAATATGATGAATTTAATAAATGAAGGAATAGATCCATTAAAATCCGTACCCCAAAAAATTGAAAAAATAATTATTTTTTTTGATATTGTTGGATTTACTCATCTCTCAAAAATTCTTTCTCCATTAAAACTTTCAGAACTAATAAATAAATATTTAACTATAATTTCAATTGAAGTAGAAAATAAAAATGGTATTATAAATAAATTTTTAGGTGATGGATTATTAGTCTACTTTGATAGTGAAAGTGCTGATAATGTGATTGAATGTTGTTTAACTATTTTAAGTAAATTTCAGGAAACTAGATTAGCATATTCTGAGAAAGACCCAGAAAAATATATTTATATTGGCATTGGAATTTCAAAAGGAGAAGTTTTAGAAGGAGTATTTAATTTTGGAAATAAGTCAGATTATACTTTAATAGGGAAATCTGTAAATATTTCTCAGAGATTGCAGTCTCTTACGAGAAAATCTTCGTATTGTCTTCTTATGACTGAAGATGTAAAAAATTCAGTATTACACAATTGGACATTTGTTAAAGCAGATATAAGATCAAAAAGAAATATTTACTCAATAAAATCAGATTTAACAAATAAGATTGAAAAAGAAAAAATCCTTGATAATTATAAAAAAAATAAGTCCTTTTGGGGTTTTAAGACCTAGCTGTTGCAGCGCCCATGCTCCGATGAGTGCGCGCGCCGCAACACATAGAGTTACCCAACTTGTATTGTTACCTCTGGAGCCAGAGGCGAGCTTCTCGTAAGCCTTCAACCTTCCTGAATCTAAATTTTATTTTAAGATCTCCAGCCTAGCTCAGTAAGCCCTTAAAATATTTCATGCGAGACTAAAAATCAAATTTTGCTTTACCGTCAATAGGCTTCTTAAATTAAGTTTGCAATTACAAATGTTATCAATAACTTATGGAAAGCTCAGGAAACAATTTAACAGGGTTATCCACTGTTACAGCTTTTAAATCCATTTTATAAACTTTGCCATCAACTGGTGTTGATTCAAACGAATATTCTATCTGCTCATTAATTTTAATAGGATGATCATAGTTTAGGGGCATGCTAAACTTTTCTCCTACTTTTGCACTATATACAATACTTGAAACTTCGTTCGGTTTTTTAAATTCAAATTGTGTTATATTTAATTGACAATCTTCTCCTTTTTTTACAGGAATATCCAGATAATTATTATTTTCTTCTTCCTGAATATTAAAATGTTTTATTGAAAGTATTTTTGTATAAGTGTTACATTGAATATTGGCGACAACATTGACGAGTATTCCATCTATGTTTTTACTTTGTGCACTATCATGAATAACATAAAATACATAATCTTGAACCTCATTGTCAGCATAGGAGGAAAGTGTAAATAAACTTGAGATGAAGATAGATTTCAAAAACATTTTTTTCATAAGCACACCTACATATTTTATATAATAAAAAAACAAACCGAAGTATTTATATATGATTTATATTTAATTTTCAACAAATAGTATAATTTTTTTATTGCTATTAAAGTAAAAGTTAAAACGGTAAATTTATAATTATTGCTTTTTCAAGCGAACATTAATTTATATTATGTAAATTAATCAGTTTCACCGTCAAAAAATTAAACTCAAATTATAAAAACAAAATCATATACTTAACTGTATAAAACAGAAATAGGGATTTTTAATATTAAGAAGACAATATTCATCATATTAGAGCTTTTTTTCAAGCCTTTCTTTTTCAAATTCACATTCAAATTCTGTAAAAAATCTTTTTATTTCAACTTCCGAATCACCTTCTTTTTTTTATCAAAATAAATGGCTTTAAATTTTTAAGAATATCTTGCGCCGATTCAAATGTAGATGATGTGCCTAATGTAGACAAAGAGATAATTTCATAGGTTATTTGATTTGCCATTTGAGCCTCCTTGGTTGGTGAATTAGACCTTTCAAACAAGTTCTAACAAATCCAAAACTTCTAAATCAAGTGATGATTATTGTTTAATATTATAAAAAAAATGACATATCTGGATTATATGCAAGAATCCCCGATTTTGTATACCAAGGTTGACTTATTATTGAATTTAAAAGGTATTTTTTCATTTTAGTGGTTTTTAATAGGGACAACCGAAAATAGGCTTTTTGAAAAATGTCTACTAGATAATTTGTTACTTTAATATCTTTGCAACAGAACCCTTTCTTCTTCTTTTAAAAGAAGAATGAAGTAAAATGTTACTCAAAAATCTTGAAATCATAAATAATTGAAAAGACTGAACAGCAGTTATAGAAAATGTAAAATATTATTTATGCAAATATAAATTTAATCTCTTAGAAATAAATATATTACTGTGAAATTAATTAATTAAGTAAACGTTTATTTATAAATTTTTATATATCTTTTTATAAAAATCCTCTTAAATGAAAATTTAAAATATTGGCACTCATATTGCTTAAAGATAAACGTTGCATTGAATACTTAATGTAACATTTAAAAACCTCTTTATAGTAGAGTGAAATTTTTATGAAAAAATCTTTATTTTATGCATCTTTTTTGATCGTATCGGTTTCTATTCAAGTAACTTCACAAGCTAGCGAATGGGGTTCCTATTTATTTTGTGTGAATGATAACGACCCAGCTGATTGGGCACCAGGTCCTAAAAATCTCAAAGGAGTTCCTGGCTTTGAAAATCAGGGATCATCCGGAAGTACGCAAGGCACATGGATAGATGGAGTTGCTAAACTTAATAAATACGCTCATTCTGTTTTAGATGTAAGTTATGTTTATAAAAACTTTGATGATGCTCAAAAATTCTGCACTGCTCTTAAAAATAGTTGTACAGAAAAATGGGGGACGAATTATACACATGTTGGCGCTTCGGGTGCAAGCATTCCTTACTCAGTATGGGGATATGTGAGTGTTAATTATAAAGACACAGATGGAAGCATAAAAAACTCTGTGTGCCCTAACTGGAACTATAAAGAATTTCCAAATGATGGTGGACCAGCTTATTAGTTGTAGCGGCGGATCTGTTGCAAAGTAACAAGGACACGGTAGAGATTTTTCAAAAAGCCTAATTTCGGCTTTCATCCATTGGTAGTCTTCTATATTTTTTGCGACAGAACCACAATTGGGATGATGTTTTTGAAGTCTTAATTTCTGCTTAAAATGTCAATTTAGGAAATGCTTTCGATTTATATGAATAAGTTTTAATTAATTTATTTCTGCGACAGAACCTATCATTTCATACATTTTATTCCCAAGCTCTTCATGCACCCATTTTGTTGGATGCAAAGAGTCAAAATAGAAATATTTTTTCATGTTGTCCTCAGAACAACCAATGTTATAACTTGATGACAATTTACCTGATTTTACTATATCAATTATATCTTTCTGTGCATAATTTTGATTGACAATATTTGAAATACAAGCCTCTGAAATATTCATTCCTTTCGCTTTAGCATCGCTCAATAAATCTTGAAATATTTTGTGTAAATTAACATCAATTACTTTTGCATCGGAATGATTACTCATAAACTTCTTCAACTTTTTATCTAATTCTGAATTAAAATATTCAGTAAAATTTGCAACTTCTATTTTCTTAATATTATCATTTGCAAATTGAGGAGTTTTACTAGGGTCTGGTGCATTGAATACCATAAAATTTCTTGCACCAGAATTATATAGTCTCAATAGTGCGTTGTGAATACCCGTTACCGCATCATATATATTCGTGAAATTTTCTGCAAATATGATATCATTAGAACCTATCATCAAAATAAAGACATCATCTTTACTTTTAATTTCAGTTTGATGATCTTTTAATAAAGCATCTACTTGTTTTTCTAAGCTAATATAATTTAATAAATACTGATCCAGTTTAGAAGATCCCATTGCAGCCTTTGCACCGATTATAGCATAATTATTTCCTTTTTTACGAATTTCAGAAAATTTAATTGGTGGTATGAAATCTAAAAAAGGGATCTTATATTCTAGGTGCGAAAGATTAAATGCGGGAGTTATTTTTTTATCAAGCTTTCTTGCTAAAACCTCTATTGCAACTTCTCCATCTGTAAAAGATCTCTTTTTATAATAAGGTTGATCACCTAACGATATTTCATGTGCAACTTGATTAATACCAAAGAAAAAAAGTAACGGTTTCACATTGTTTAAATCAGGGGAATTCAGAATCATATTTGAAGCGCCAAGTGCGGCACCCGTGTCAGAAAGACTATCTCCCATTACATAAAGCTCTCCTTTAAGACCTGAGGAAAATGATATATTAGAAGCACATAAGAAAATGAATACGATGATTTTTTTCATAAAACCCTTTATAAAAAGATAATTTAAATACAAATTCTCATTCAAAATAATTTAAATGAAGAGAGACTATATTTAATTATTTAAATAAATCAATATTTCTTTGATGTTTTTTATCATTAACAATTACACATGTAAAATAAAATAAAATAAAGTAAATTAAAGAAAAAATAGATTTATATATATCAATTGATTTAATTTCAGAAATAGCATAATTGGTTCTGTCGCAAAAAGATTCCAGATGAGTTAGGAGGAGAGTTCTACTTTTACCTAAAAGGGAACCAAGGATGGATTTTAAATGGAACACTTTAAATCAGACATCATTTTAATATCAGTGTTTACCCATTAAGTTACAGACAGGTGGAAGAAATGTTGAAAGAACGGTGTTTAGAAGTAGATCACTCTTCTCTTCAGAGATGGATTGTGGAATATTCCCCTCAATTAGCAAAGAAGTTTGCAAGTCATAAGAAGGCTGTAGGCAAATCTTGGAGAATGGATGAAACTTACATCAAAGTAAAAGGGGTATGGCACTATCTGTATAGGGTGGTGGATAAGATCGGACAAACGATCTACTTTCACCTTTTAAAACATAGAGATGCATCGTCTGCTAAACTTTTTTTCCAATAGGCAATTCACTCTTCTGCTAAACCAGAAAAAGTAAACATAGACAAAAGTGGTTCAAATACAGCCGCGTTAAATAACATAAATCATGACTATAAATCAAATTTTCAGATCAAAATAAGACAAAATAAATATCTAAACAACATGATAGAACAAGACCATCGATTTATAAAAAAGAAAGTGAAGCCCATGTTGTGGTTTAATTCACTTAAATCTGCAAGAGCTACTTTGTGCGGAATAGAACTTCATCACATGCTTGCGTCTAGAAGACGATGATTGACTTGATTTATCTGAATAAATTTTAATTAATTTATTTCTGTGACAAAAACTTGCAAATAACCCGTTAGAGAGAACTTTCTAGAAAAGCTAATTTTAGTGGCAAAGAAAAATTTGTAAGGAGAAATTTTTCTAGGAAAGTGATATGAATTATAAATTTTGCTTGTTTTTTAAAAATGAATTAAATTTTTATATATTACTTCTTATTGATATTTTGCAAAATCATATGAGTCAATTTTTAAATTATGATGGGATATTTTATTTCCAGTTAAAGCATTATGCCCCCAGTTCATTAATTCAAATATGTTATTGTCTTGGTCTAAAATATAAATACCATCATGATTGGAATACATTAATATTTTTGGATACATTCCATGAACTTGAATTTGAGTTTTGTTTAATTTTATATAGGGCCCTTCATCTTCATTTAAATCGGGTGATCCTAAATATGCATTTAACGCCCAATTTCCTGTGTCTTCTAAAAATATTTTAAAGTTCATATCCATACTTTTAAATTCAAAGGTATTTGATCTTCCATCAAAAATGGGTGAAGTAACATAACCTTTATAAATTTTATTGTATTTGACATTAAACCCATTATATTTAACTTGTGTACAGTCTCTTGCATAAAAAATGATTTCGAATGCAGCATTTGCGCTATTCATAATAAGATATGAATTTAAAATGATTATTACCTTAAGAATAAAATAAATTTTCATGAACAAATTACCTTTCTAAAGAAACTGTAGGAGTCCAGTTTGTTACTTTAAATTTATCTTTGTTTTCATTTAAGTTATCAATTTCAAGATCCGCACTACCTGACGTTATCCATTTAGACTTATATTCTGAATTGGGATTCATATCTTCGAAGCTAAGAATGTTAGTAAATTTAAATTCATCTTTAAAATGAATCGATTGATTTAAATCTTCGAGAAATTTATCTATGAAAGGATATTCTAAATAAACACCTTTGTATAAAATATACTCGGCACCAACCATTGGTTTATTATTTCTGCTTATAAAATTAACGGTATATGAACTTGATTCGGATGTAAGCTGTGATATTGCTCTTGTAAAACCATATTTAAACTGTAAATTTAGTTCGGCGTTATAGTCACTCATATTATCACCAATTTTAATATTTTTTTTATAACCTAATTTTCCTGCAACCGTATATTCGTAAGTTTGAGCATCCACAATCGTTTTATTTTTTTGAAATGTTTTTGTATAAGATATACTTGCGTTTGCACCAAGTTGTTTATAATCATTTAGTTTCCAAAATTTTAAATAATGGATAAAGTTATTCGTTAAAAAATGATCAAATAATTGTTTTTTTTTCATTACAATATCCATAATCAAGGTTACATACTTGATAATATAAGTTTTTCTCAATAGGAAAATTTAAATATAAAATAGGCTTATTGTAGTCAATAGCTAATAACGGGGAAGCTATAACACCATGATAATTATTAATAATTTGCATGCCATTCAGGTGATGAAATATTATTGTCGTATTGCTTAAATTTAATTTTTTATTATTTTTAAACATTTTAATTAAGATATTAAATACTCTTCTTTGGCCATAAACTCTTTTTACAAATCCTCTAATTTTAAAATCTCCATAACTTTCAACTGCTTGTAAGTTAACAAAACAATTTGATTTATAAATACACTTTAATTCGATTGGAAAAGTTTTGTATAAATTATTTTCATAATTATCATTATAGACATCATATAACGGGATTTTTGGTCTTT
Organism: Silvanigrella sp.; assembly: GCF_044369315.1. Lineage (NCBI taxonomy): Bacteria > Pseudomonadati > Bdellovibrionota > Oligoflexia > Silvanigrellales > Silvanigrellaceae > Silvanigrella > Silvanigrella sp. Next base: position 7,612 of record NZ_JBIPMD010000066.1, on the reverse strand, counting down.
CATATTTTGTACCAAAAACCTGAGGAAAATATTTATTTTCTAAAAAAAAATTTCAAGAGAATGACTATCTCCATAAGGTTGTGAAGCAATTCCTTTCTGATGGATTGAATACAAATACAAAAAAAATAAAATCATAATATGAATTCGTTGTCTTTTTTTGAAATACTTTTGCATAATTTTATACCAAAGTAAAATGATAAAAGGAATTGCTATACTTTTTGTTGCTACCATATTTTTAAAAATTTTAAAATAAATGAGCTTGCATATTCATTTTATTTTGATAAACAAACACTATTGATAATAAGTATCATTATCAATAGTGTTTTAAGTGTCTTCTTAAAATTATAGAAATTTTATAAATTGAGGTTCATAAATATGTTATTAAGAACAGATATAAAAAAATTTAATTTATTATTTTCATTCATTATTTTGTCTCTTTATCCAACCGTCTATTCTCAAGATAAAAAAAGAGAAAAACATTTAGATAAACCCGATAATCTTATTTCGGATGAAATTTCAAAGAAGTCAGAATTAGAAGAAACAAAAAGTATTGTGAGTGCTTATGGATTAATTCAATTTAATGCAAATTTAATTGATTCCACAAGAAGTAATACACCTGATTATGAAGCAAATCGTTTGAGATTTGGAATGAAAGTTCAAGGCGGAATTGCAGAGGGGCGTTTCGAAGTTCAATTTAATGGAAATAATCTAGATGGAAAATCAGGTTTAACTGCAATCCGGAGAGCTGATTTAAGTCTGGAATTCATGCGTCATGAATTTAATCAAATTCAATTTGTTACGAAATTTATTTTAGGAGGCATTCGTGTTGGTGGTGCTATGAGTACAGCACCAGATATTGCTTACATACCAAATAAATATGGTCGCCAAGATGGTCTTCTTGTTGAAGAGTCTATTCAATTTAAAGAAGGATCGCAAATAAATGTTTCTTTAGCAAATTTTAATAATATCAGAGGAATTAGGCAACAATCCGTATCTTCTGGAAATGCAAATTGGTTGGGATCAAAAGGAGCTTCATTAAATTCGAATTGGGGAAAAGATTCATTTAGTAAATCCAGAGGATATTTTGCAAAAATAGATGCTACCTACAAAATAAATAAAAATAAAAAATTAAATTTTATCGCGATGCATGGATTTCAAGATGACGCTCCCAGTGCGCAAGACTCCAGTGGTAACTTAACAACAGCAAATGATATTAAGCATACTGAAGCTTCTCTTTGGTATAATGACTCTGATATTTTTGGAGATAAAGGTCTATTATCTGATAATGGCGTTGCATTTTGGTATGAAAATGAACAAATTGGAAAAAATAAAAGAGCTATTGTTGCGGGAGGTGGACAATTTAATTATGATCCTTCTAATAATAGTGATGGTTCCTTAATATATGATGACTCTCAATCTTTTCAATTATATGGAATAAGTGTATCTGCAGATTCCTTACGATATTTAACAAATATGATACAAAAAAGAGATAGATTAACATATTCAATTTCTTATTCTTTAGAAGATGTTCAATTTGGAAATAATGTTACTTTAAAAGGTGATAAAAATCCAGATTATAAAATAAATCAAGTTGCCGGATATCTTGGTTATGCAGTTAAAACTTTTGAAACAGGAATTAATATTGCTTACCACACATCGAATCAAAATTTATTTAAAGATAATAATGGCAATATTAATAAGAATAATGCGATAATGGGGTACTTAACAGCATTTTATAAGTTTTAGTTTTTAAATTTCTATTCCTCTACCAGCTCAAAGTTCGTATTCTACTTGGTCTTTTTTGGAATAAACCATACTCAAATGTTAGCTGGTACTTTAGAAAATTGTACAATTTTTAGAAATGTTATGACTTGTCGGTTTTGAAATATGAATCAACTGAGTTGATTTTTAATTAATGTCATTTTACCATTTAATAAAATTCTTCTTATAAAATTATAAATATATCTATTTTGATTGAAATTTACATAACAATATAATATATTATTTTTTCCACAGAACTGTTTCATAATTTATTTTGATTTTTATCAAATAATAATTATAAATATATAATTAATCTATAATTTGGAAGAATAATCAAATGAAAATAATATTTATGGAAAATAAAACTACAAAAATGATCAAATCATCTCTATTTATAAGCTTGGCCTATTTTGTAGGCACAAAAAGTTTGTATGCGATAGATCAAAATAAAACCAATCTTGTGTTACAACCTCATTCTCAAAGAGAATTAAGTAAACAAATAGTTCCTAAAGTAGTTTATAGGGCAACAGTAACCCAGCCAAATTTATTATTTCTTACTGGTTTTGAGAGAGTATGGAATGGAAATAATAGAAAGGAACTGTATAGGAATGATCTTTCATATCATCTTATTTATCATTTTTTATTTCCGGAATTAAATTTTGAAGAAAATTCTTTTCTACAGACACAAAATCCAAGTTCGTTTGTTAGCACAACTTCCAATCGTGAAATTGCCTATCAAAGTGCAATAAATATATTAAACTCGTATGAAAATTCTCCATTGCATCCCTATTACCGCCGGGATTTTTATATTTATGAAATTGTACCAAGAGAAAATTTCATAAGCGTGGCAGACACCTACGAAAGAGAATTGCAAAATGAAATAACAAATTCTAATAAAGATAAATATATAAATTTGAGAATGTTGAATACCTTTTATAACTCTGAACAGGAATATGCAGCATTAGGTTCTATCCCTGCTCAATCTCTTATTTCTGCTACCTTGTTTCGTTATAATCTGGAAACGAAACGCTTTGAACAACTTGAAACGATCTCAAATTCTTATTTCGATGCCAATCTCCGTCCAGCTTTACACTCGAATGATTATCCCATAGGCACGATACCTAACTCTCAGAATGTTAATTTTATGTATCGTTACTCTGGTTGTGAAGTTCCATTTCGTTCAGAAAGTCAAGTATCTTCAATTAGATTGAAAAGAGAATCCAACGAAAGTCGATGTAATTTTTCAGAGTTATATAAACGTAAACAAATTAAAATGCCAAAAGAGTTATTTAAAAATAATGCGATTCAAATTCAAGTGAAAGATAAAATAGGTAACAGTTATTGTCTGGTACCTTATAAGAGGTACATTTATGTTGATGATTGTAATATTCAATATGCCAATAATAACTGGTTATATACAGAATTTGGGCAACTCATAGCAGAAATTAATGATGGTGAAAATGATCAGTACTTTTGTCTTTCCGAACAAAAAAATCAAGATTCTTCAAATTATTTAAAGATGGAAATTTGTGACTTAACAAATGATAAGCAACATTGGAGTTTTATAGAAAATAACCTTTCTCAAATAAATTTGATTTCGCAATCCGGAAAAAATGTTAAATTAGGGAGCAATTATTATCTCTACTTAGAAGATAATCATACAGATGATAATCTATTAATTTTAAGTCATAATAAAATAAATGAAAATATTTCATTCCCATTAATTCAATTTGAAGTTTCTTTTATTATGAAAGAAAAGAAACGCATTATTTCATTTAGAATGAGTGAACATTATATTTTACATGATTATTATGATATGATTAATAAAAAATATAGATTTGAAAAATTAACACTTTATCCAAAATATACAGGAACAGCTTATTTCGATGAAATTTCAGAATTAGAAGAATATCGAAATTTTTATAATGCACATAATCACTCTCTTTTTTCAAATTATGGAAATGATAATAAAGGATCGCAAGTTTGTTATTATTCAACTTTAGATGAAGAAGGGGGGGGGAATTCAAAGGGAGACATAAAACATGATTATTGTTCAAATCAAGATGAATTAGAAGTAAAGTTTCAATGGTTTTTTCAAAAAGAAAGGAAAGGAACTCAATACGAAATATTTGATAATGGAAAAAATATCATGCGTAAAAATAGCGATTATTCATATGCTTATACAGCGAATGAAAAAGGTTGGACAGATGATACTTCCTATTTGCAAAATTTTACATTAAATTCTCCAGCTTCAATATATGCTGATAAATATTCTATTATCGAAAAAATGAAAGAAAAATTAGGAATTCAAATTAAAAATGAATCAACTCTTTTTGCTTTTGCCTCTTTATATGATCACTTTAGTGGAATCTATAAAATTGACTCTTCTGCAACTAAGAAATCAAGAGAATAAATAATTTATATATATATAATATGATTAAATTAATAATTGAGGTTAATAAAACATGGAAAAAAATTGGAAAAATATAATTAAATATTTAGCCACTTTTATAATAATAAATATAGTAACAATAAGTTTTAGTGATTTTTGTTATGCGAGAAAATAAAATAAAATTATTGAAATAAACATTCCAAGAGAAGAATTAAACCCGGATCAAATAGATTCAGATGATTATGATGCTGAAGAAGAGTATATTCCGCAATTTGTGTATCGCGCGACTGTTACCTCACCTCAAGTGATTTTTGAATCTGGATTTGAAAGGGGTGGGGGAAGAAGAGTTCAAAGATCGAGAGATTTATCCGAGCATTTATATTCGGGATTATTATCTCCAGTTGACAGTTTAATTGAAGTAGCAAGTGCGCAAAGACAAAATCCAAGTGCTTTTATTAGCACCTATGAAAGCAGTGATTATGCCATTCAATTAACACGAGATTTAGTTTCCCCATTTTTGGATCACGGATCTATTTGGGCAAATCGATTGTATGTTTATCAAATTGTTCCTCAACATAATTTTATTAGTGTTGTTGATTCATATAGTAGAGCTTTAAATGATATTGCAAATACCCCTCAGCAGCGTCAAAATTTAATAAGTTTAGATCGATTTTATACTGAAGGAAATGAGTTTGCTGTTCTTGATCGCATTCCTCGTGAGAGTATCGTATTGGCAAGAAGGTACGAGTATGATTTTACCGAAAATAGATACGTTGAAAGAGAAACTCTAAATAATCCAAATTATGCTGCTAGACCAAGGACGAATCATTTGCGAATTTATCCGATCGGAAATGTTCCCAATGCGCAAGAGGTGAATTCGATAAATAGAAGAATTGAATGTGAATTGGTCGTTCCTCCCGCACCACAAGTTAAATCTTCACAGATAAATTTTATGAGAAAAAAAAGAGAGTCAACTGATCACAATACAAATTGTTTAGTTGCAAAAAATCAAGAGAATGAAAAAGTACAAATGCCAAATGAAATATTTTCTCAAAATGCAACAAAAATTATTGTGATGGCTCATGGTGTAAATAATTATTGTTTAGCAACTTACAAAGACTATGTTTATTTAGAAAATTGCGATAATAAAAGTGTAAAAAAGGATTGGATATATTCGGAATTAGGGCAACTTATTTCAGAAATTTATGACGGTAAAAATTATCAATATTATTGTTTGACTACGATAAATTATAAAGGACATGAAGTTGAATTCATGTCAAGAATGAGAATTTGCGATTTAAATTCACAAGATCAATTTTGGAAATTTACTAAAATATCTGATGATGAACACGCCTTAGTAAACTCAAAGAGTAGTGTTGTTGGCATTAAAAAGAGTTTATCGAATTATTATTATACAACTTTAACGGATAAAAAATTACAAAATTTAAAAGAGAAACCCGCATTAATAATTAAAAATTATAAAGAAATAAAGAAAAATATTTCTCCTCCCTTCATTCAGTTTTCAGTTGGAATAAATATTTTAAATGATTTTGCAGCTATTGGAAGGAAAAGAGTGACTTCGGACAATCCAATAACAAATTATACTATATATCCAGATAAGGATTATTTTGCTTATTCCTTTTCACAAAAAGAATCAGGTGAATATATAAATTACTTTAATCTTCATAATAAAACCTTTTTTTCTAATTACGGATATACAGGTTTGAAACCAAATACTTGCTATTATTCAAATTTAGTAAAAAATGGTGGTTCTAGTTGGGATTGGGCAAAAACGCTTATTGTTCTCTTCAAAAAGATGTAGGGATGAATTTAAATGGGATTTAAATAAATGGAATTCGGAAGATGTTTATAAAATTGTTGATAAAGGTAACAATGTTTTAAGAAGCAACAATTTGGGTTCTGCGCTTTATTTAGCAAATTTAGATTGGACTGATGATAGAAATTTATTTCAATATTATTCATTGAATTCTGCAGCGAGAACCTATGCTAATTATTTATATTTAATTAAAAAAACTAAAAATGAAAATTCACAAAATGCCTACATGGAGGATAATAAAACGATGTATGATATGATGAAACAATATTTCAGAAGAAAGTTATTTAAAAATCAGGAGAGTTCATGCCCTACTACAGAAAAAAACTAGAGTGAAATGAGAATAAAATGCGATGATATTTATCGCATTATAAATTTTTAGAAGTTGATAAATAATATTCAAAATTAAAAAATAAATTTAGCGCCTACAATAATTTCTCTTCCTAGAGTTTCTTTAACGGTATAGTTTGTATTATAATATTTTTCATTATAATCATTTCCAGCATACGCATTTAATTCAGTATATAAGTTTAATTTATTTTCAATTGCATTTACGTTTAAACCTAAAGATATTTTTGTTAAATTTCTTGGTTCAAAAACATATTTACTGGTTCTTTTGTCATTTTTAATTGTTATTTCAGGTGTAAATTGATGAGCAATTCCAAAATCAAGACCAATTACCGAATTAAAATAATATTGGCCATTGCCAGCTAGTGAAAATGCAATAAAAGGATCAGACGTACTTGTTGAATCATTATCTGTTTCTGTTTTTTTAGTTTCTCCCACGTAAAATAAATTAGCATTTACAAGCCAACAAAAGGATTCTATTTTTTGGCTTAAAGCAGCGCCTACTATAATTGAAGTATTTCCAGAAGCAACCGTTCCATTTTTGCTGTTATTTTCATCATAAGAAACATTTTTAGCTGGTAATAAATTTGGGGAAAATTTAGCTAAAAGATCTAAATTGACTGGTTTGTCATTTTTAATTTGTTCGATAAGTCTAAATTTATAAGAAAATATAGGATTATAAAGTCCACTGCTATTTGCTGTTAAATTAGTCCTATTAATATCCCTATCTTGTTTATCAAAAAAATCATAATATCTTTGATTGTAGCTATATTTATAATTTACGGATCCATAACTTAGTTCTAAACCAATAGCGTGATTTTTTTTAAAGGAATAGGATAAAAATTCTGTCATTGAAGTTGTATTTTTCTCATAATTTCCATTATAACTAATTGTATATGTACTTCCACTTGTATATTCTTCTTTATATGTTTCTTTAGCAAATGATAAAGAAACGTCATTATAAAAAGTATTTTCGTCTTGAAAAAATGTTAATTCACCTAATTTTGGTTTAGACGAATCGTTTTCATTTGCCGTTTGGGCATGACTGATACATGGACTCGCGAAAGCAAGGCTTAATAGATATGATTTTTTATAAAAAGACATATATCACTTTCCTTTAATAAATATTTCGTTTTTTTGGTTATTTTGTATTTTGGCAAAGTGTCCTCCCAATAAGTGATTTTTACAAAGCATAAATCCAGAATTAAATCTCCTTTTGAGGAGGAGATTTAAATGGAGATGGAAAATAGACTTTTAAAATTGTCAGAGCAAGTTGC
>NZ_JBIPMD010000065.1:0-15128 GCF_044369315.1 Silvanigrella sp. | reverse complement strand
AAAACTTGGCAATATTTTTTTAGCAGAGCACTAGCGTATTTATTTATCGGAGTTTTATCAGGATTATTTGGTTTATTTATATTTAAAGATTTTTTAAACCTATCAGCCAAAAAATTAGCAATTATTGTAGCTATCATTTCTGTATTACAAATTGTTTTTTTAATTAAAAAAAATAATATTGGCAATTCAACAAATATAAATAATTTAATGAATAAAATAAAGCGATATTCTCCATTATCGCACTCTGCAACACTTGGTATTTTGACAGCTATTTTACCTTGTGGTTTTTTATATAGCGCAGTAATAATGTGTGCATCATTTGCAAGTCCTATTTTAGGTGGAATTGGAATGCTTGTATTTGCGATATCTACTTCACCTATTTTAATTGGAAGTAAAGGAATCTTCAATTTTCTTTCAAGTAAAAGCGCTAACTTAACTAAATATATTTCCATTATTTTGCTTTTAATTGTAGCTGGATTAGCTCTTTTACGTGGTGGAGTATTTCATAATTTATCTTCATCTAACACGGAAAAAATCAACCAAGACATAAATAAAATAGATTGCCATTAATGTAACTTACCCGGTTTTCCTTCCGGTTTTTTTTGCGTCCGGGGGATTTGTACCTTGCAAGGATGCGATATAAACAACAAGCGCTTGAATCTTTTTATCACCTAAAATTGTTTTCCAACCAGGCATCCCTTTTTCAGGAACTCCAATTTGAATTGCATTTTCAACGCCTTTATAGGTATTATCTACAATCCAATAATCATCTGTTAAGTTAGGGCCAACTCCTCCTTGACCTTTTAACCCATGACAGGATGCACAATTTGCATCATAAACTTGTTTGCCACTTTCAATCATATTTTTATTTGTTAAATTTTGACTGTAATCAAATTCTCCGCTCCCTCCATTTTGTGAAGGAGTCTGACCAACAGAAGCTAAATATTCATTTTTTAGCGTATGACCGCCTTTATAAATATGATAATAAAGCATATATAAAGCACCAAAAAGAATTGTTCCATAAAAAATAAACTAAAACCACATTGGTACTGGATTATCTAATTCTTTTATTCCATCGAACTCATGGTCAAGAAGTTTAGGTGATTTCTTTTTGTCTTTATCATCTTTTTCATTCGTCATTTTTAGTCATTTCCTCACAATGTTTTATATAATTTTTACTTATAATATTACTCCATACCAGCCAGAAAATAAACATTATAAAAGTAACAACAAATACAGAACCAGCTATGACAACATCTGCATGCTCGGAAGCTAATTCACGTATCATTTCTTTTCTCCATCATTCTTTTTTTGAGATTCAACAGCTTCACGGCCATCAATACCTAATCTTTGTAAGTATGAAATGAGAGCAATTATTTCAGAAGATTTGTCAACATTAACACCTTGCTCTTGAATACCACTCGCTATTTTTTCAGCTTGTTTCCTTAAATTTTCATTGGCATTTTCTATATCCTCATTGGTATAAGGAACTCCTAGTTTTGCCATGACTTTAATTTTATCGCTGGTATATGAAGTATCTAATTTATCTCTAAGCAACCAATCATATTTAGGCATTGTACTTTTTGGCGTCATACTTAAAGGATCTTCCATATGTTTATAATGCCAAATGTCTCCATACTTTTTGCCAAGTTTTTGAAGATCAGGCCCTGTTGTTTTTGAACCCCAAAGATGTGGGAAATCATATTCAAATTCACCTGCTCTTGAATAAGGTCCATAACGCATTTCTTCTTCTTTAAATGTACGGATCATTTGTGAGTGACAGTTATTACATCCTTCACGTATGTAAATATCACGGCCTTCTATTTCTAATGGAGTATAGGGTTTTAATGTTGCAATTTTTTCTTCCGTAGAATGATTAATTAATATTGGTAAAATTTGAACAATACCACCAATAGAAACTGCTACAAGCGTTAACATTCCCAAAACAAGGCCAAGATTTTCTGCTGCTTTTTGAACAGATCCAAATGAAGTTTTATTATGTTCTATTTTAGAAAATGAATGAGCTTCTGCTAAAGTATCTGGTACTTTACCTGCAATTTTAATTGTCTTATATATAACAAAGGCACCTACAATTGTACCAAGTAAATATAAAGTACCACCTATTGCTCTGAAAAAGTAATAAGGAATAAATTTATCCATCATTTCCATGAAATTAGGATAAGTAAGTACGCCATCAGTTACACTTTCACGCATTAGCCCTAACATTAATCCAGCAATATACATTGGAATAACATAAACTAATATGCCAATTAAAGAAATCCAAAAATGAAAATTTGCTAATTTTTTACTATATAATTCAGTCTTATAAAGGTTTGGAACAAGCCAATATAACATTGCAAATAAAATATAACCATTCCACCCTAGAGCACCAACATGAACATGACCAATAATCCAATCGGTATAATGCAATACCCTATTTATACTTTTAAAAGATAAAATAGGACCTTCTAAAGTTGCACATAAATAAAAAATAGCCCCAGCAAGAAGAAACTTTGTAGAGGGATTACTTTTAACTTCACCCCACGCCGATTTAATCGTTAAAATAAAGTTAATGGCTCCACCCCAAGAAGGAGCAATGAGCATAATAGAAAAGACAACACCAAGGGATTGTATCCATTCTGGTAAAGCAGTGTATTGAAGATGGTGGGGCCCAGCCCACATATAAATAAAGATAAGTGACCAAAAATGGATAATAGATAATCGATAGGAGTAAATTGGCCTATTTACAAGTTTAGGTACATAATAATAACCTAATCCTAAAAACGGAGTTGTTAAAACAAAGGCAACCGCGTTATGTCCATACCACCACTGTACCAATGCATCACGAACACCTGAAAAAACGCTATAACTTTTTATAAACGAAACAGGTAATGAAATATGATTTACAATATGTAAAAGTGCTACAGAAATAATCGTTGCAATATAAAACCAAATAGAAACATATAATATTTTTTCTCTTCGAACCGCGATCGTCATAAAATAGTTTATTGCAAAAATGACCCATATAAGTGCTATGAGAATAGCAATGGGCCATTCTAATTCTGCGTATTCTTTAGATGTAGAAAGCCCTAGAGGCAAAGTAACAGCTGCTAAAACGATAATAAGCTGCCAACCCCAAAAATGAATACGGGATAATAAATCACTGTACATTCTTGTTTTAAGCAAGCGCTGCGAAGAATGATAAATACCCGCAAAAACTCCATTTAAACAAAATGCAAAAATAACAGCATTGGTATGCAATGGCCTTAATCGGCCAAACGTTAACCAGGGAAGGTCAAAATTAAAAGGCCTATAGAATAATTGGATAGCTATTATAACTCCAACCAGCATGCCTACAATTGCCCATATCATTGTAGCTGCTATAAACTTTTTGACTATATCATCATCGTATCGAAACTTTTCCAATGTCATTCATCACTCCATGTGCTCATTTTTAAAAGAAACGAAAAAGCACTTATCCATAAAAAATATTTCACAAAATAGTCTTCTATATCAAGCTTATTTAGCGGTTATTTTAGACTTAATATTATCATTATTGTCGTATTTTTGACATTGGTAATGATAATTAGTCTCATTATAATTATAAAATTATTATATTTAATTTTTTGATTATAAATTTTGGATACATTTTTGATTTTCAATATTTAACTTAAACAAACAAAATAAAAACCATATTAAAAAACTATCATCATCATTAATATTTTCAGAATAGTTTAATAGAATTTAGATAAATTAAGTTATAGTTTGAAATGTAAATTTTGTTGTTTTTCCTAAATAAATCTCTTAATATTTAATTTTTCTCAAAATTTAAATTAAAATAGATTTATTACCATATACAATGGTTATGGTAGCTTTAATCATCTACATTTCTGAAATTGAAAAACTAAAAAAGAAGATAGATTTGAAATTATTGATATAATTAAATTAGATGAATATAAAAATAAAATACTTAAATTATATAATATAAATTAAACTTTTATAAGACTTTGAATTTGAACATGTGGAGTTGTCTTTAATAAAGTTTCGCATCCATTTAAAAATGTAAGTTCAATTAAAAAAGTAAAACCAGAAACGATTGCACCACTATTTTGAATAATTTTAGCAGCTGCATTTGCAGTCCCACCAGTAGCAATAATATCGTCTACTATTAAGTAACGTTCGCCTTTTAATAGAGAATTTTTTTGAATTTCAATACTATCTGTCCCGTATTCAAGAGCATAAGATTCAGATACGACTTCTCCTGGTAATTTCCCTTTTTTTCTAGCTGCAATAAAAGGTAAATTTAATTCGAGTGCCAAAGGCATACCAAAAAAGAATCCACGACTTTCTATACCCACAATATGTTGTATATTTGTTAATTTAGCAAATTCCGCCATATGTGCTGTTACTTTTTTCATTAATTGAGGATCTTTAAATAATGGATTTATATCTTTAAATATAACTCCTTTTTTTGGAAAATCAGGAACGTCTTTAATAACAGAAAGCAATTCATTTTGAAGATTCATTTTTATTCCTCATGTTTATATTTGAAAGTATTTATTTATTAATTAATCAAGATCGTCGCTAGTACCACCCTTACCTTTAAATTGTCCAGCAGCAATTTGTCTTAAATACTCTAAACAAAAATCTTCAATATCACCATCCAGAACTACGTTTGGATCGCTACTTTGTGCAAGAGTTCTAACATCTTTAACAAGTTTATAAGGATGTAAAACATAGGATCGAATTTGAGAACCAAAAGTATTATCCATTTTAGAATCTTCTATTGCTTTAGATTCTGCTTGTCTTTTGTTAATTTCAAGCTCATAAAGTTTTGCTTTTAATAATTTGATACATGTTTCACGATTTTGAATTTGACTGCGTTGTTGCTGGCTTTGAACAACAATACCTGTTGGTAAGTGGGTCATACGAACAGCGGAATCCGTTCTATTTACATGCTGCCCACCTGCTCCACCAGCGCGATAAGTATCAATCTTTAATTCGCTATCTTTTATATCAATTTGAATATCATCATCAATTACAGGGCTCACAAAGACAGAACAAAAGGAAGTGTGTCTGCGGGCATTGGAATCAAATGGAGAAATGCGAACAAGACGATGCACTCCATTTTCCGATTTTAACAAGCCATAAGCAAACTCACCATCAATCGTAATTGTAGCATTTTTTAATCCCGCTCCATCACCTTCTAGCTCATCAACAACTTCAGCTTTAAATCCTTTTCGATCACAAAAACGAAGCATCATTCGTGTGATCATTTGAGCCCAGTCACATGCTTCTGTTCCACCTGCTCCTGCATTTATTGTTAAAATAGCACTATTTCTATCGGTTTCTCCTGATAACAAACGTTTGGTTTCAAGATTTCCAACTTCATTAGATAACTCTTGAATGGTTTGTTCTGCTTCTTTATTGGATTGATCATCTCCTTCTTCGCCAAATTCAATAGCAACTAAGGTGTCTTCAAATTTTTTCACAAGAGATTCGCAAGAAGTAATGCCATCTTCAATATTTTTCTTTTCTTTAAGAATTGTAGAGGATTTTCTTCTATCATTCCAAAAATTAGGATCACTATTGATTTCGGATTCAATTTCCAAAATTCTTTTTCGCTTTAACGGAGTGTCAAAGATACCTCCGAATAGGTTCAAACTTTTCGCGGATTTCACCTAATAAGGTGCGTTGTAATTCGCTCATTTTTAACTCCTAATTTTATCATTTTATAAATTAACACAAAAAAGAACCCGTCAATAATTTAGTTTAAAAGACGGGCTCTTTTTAAAATATTCTTGCCACTCCGTGGCCTTCAGGGAACGATATGGTATCTATTTCCAATGTGCAACTTTTTCTTTGGGGGAAATGCTATGACTGTTGCTTGCCCTGTCCCAGTTCATGGGCAGCTGATTGACTGTGGATTTGTCGATTTAGGTTATTTCAAAATTATTATTCTTGGTATCGTTCAAGGAATAACAGAATTATTACCAATAAGTAGCACAGCTCATTTGAGAATTGTTCCTTCTTTTTTAGGATGGAATGATCCGGGAACTCCTTTTACAGGAGCAGTGCAATTAGCAAGCTTTTTTGCAGTTATGATTTATTTTAGAAAAGAAATTTATAATATATTTATTGGAACATTAAAAAGTATCAAAACACGTGATTTTTCATCTACTGAATTCAGGTTAGGAATTGGAATTATTATCGGTACAATTCCTGTTGGAATTATGGGACTTATGCTAAAATCCGTATTAAATGCACCCAATTCACCATTAAGATCATTATATGTCATAGGAGTCGCCTGTATTGTAATGGGTGGACTTTTTATTATTGCTGAAAAAGTATGTAAACATGAACGTGATTTTAGCAAATTAACTTTTAAAGATTGTTTAATTGTGGGACTTTCCCAAGTTGCAGCTCTCATTCCAGGAGTATCTCGCTCTGGAGCAACAATTTCAGCAGGACTTTTCTTAGGCCTGAAAAGAGAAACTGCTGCTGCTTTTTCTTTTATTTTAGGAGTCCCTGTCATTGTTGCCGCTGGTTTAAAACAAATTCATGAAATGCACAATGCAGGGCTCACATCACATGGTTGGAGCGTTCTTTTTGTCGGTATTGCTACTGCTTCTGTTGCTGCTTTTTTAGCTGTTTTTGGTCTTATGAAATATTTAGAACAAAGATCAACACTTATTTTTGCCTGGTATCGTTTAGCTTTAGGGGTTATCCTTATTGTCTGTGCAAGTTTAAATATCATTGTTTAAATTGAATTGTTCTAGGTCTATTTTTAAAGGGAATTCATGAAATCCGACAATATGAAACCTTATTTGTTTGAAAACTGGCATATTAAAAGTTGGAAAGACTTTCTTTTATTACAACAACCAAACTATTCGGATTACACATTACTTTTAAACACATTATCAAAATTAAAAAGTGCAAATAAAATTGTCACTGAAAATGAAATTGATCAGTTAAAATATTTTTATTCAGAAGCTGAAAAAGGAAATATTTTTATTTTACAAGCAGGTGATTGTGCAGAAACTTTTGATAGCTGCTCCTTTAAAGATGTTAAACTAAGAGTAGAACATATTTTAAATTTAGCAAAAAATCTTGAAGATTCTATTCAAAAAAAAGTCATTGTTGTTGGAAGAATAGCGGGTCAATATGCAAAACCAAGATCAGAACCTTTTGAAACTTTAAACCATTATTCTCTTCCTGCATTTCGTGGAGATATTATAAATGGAATTGATTTTAATGAAATACAACGACAACCTGATCCTTTAAGACTTTTAAAAGCATATGAAAGCTCTAAAAAAACTTATGATTGGATTAAAGAAATTACGAATCATACTTTTTTTATTTCGCATGAAGCACTTTTACTAAATTATGAAACAAATCTTACTCATAAATCCATTTATTCTGATAAATGGTATAATTTCTCAGCTCATACTTTATGGCTTGGAGAAAGAACAAGAGAACTAAAAAGTGCTCATGTTGAATACTTAAGAGGGATATCGAATCCTGTTGGAATAAAATTAGGACCAAATGCAAATTACAAAGAAATGGTTTCACTTCTAAAATTATTAAACCCTCAAAATATTTCTGGAAAAATAAATTTAATTACACGTTTTGGAAATAAAAAAAATGATTTAAATCTTGAAAACCTGATTGATTATTTAAATCAATCAGGTCTTCGCTTTTCTTGGAGCTGTGATCCCATGCACGGAAATTCATATAAAACAAATAATGGATTTAAAACAAGAAATTTTGATGATATCATAAATGAACTTATTCATACTCATAAAATTCATAATAAATTAGGTTCCTATTTATCAGGTATTCATTTAGAATTGACTTATAAAAATGTTACGGAATGTATAGGTGGTTATAAAAATAAATTAAATGAAAATAATCTATCAGAAAATTTTCAATCATTTTGTGATCCAAGGTTAAATAAACAACAGAGTATCGATTTAATTGAATTATTTTTATTACAAAGAAATGAATAAAAAAATTAATTTAAATCAGTGAGCCATATGATGCAAACGGCATCTTGGTTCATAACTTTCAGAAGCTCCGACAAAAACAACCTCATTATCGTGAACAAGACGTTGGCTATAATAAGCATCATGGCCACATTTAGTACAAATTGCTGTTAATTTTGTTACCTTATTAGCCATAGCTAATAACTTTGACATACAACCAAAAGGTCTCTTTTTATAGTCTAAATCAAGACCTGCAACGACAACACGAATACCACGTTCTAATAATTCTTCTATATCTTCGCATATGGCATCAGAAAAAAATTGAATTTCGTCGATACCAATTACATTAATATCTGAGAGATCATGTAAAAATATATCTTTTGAATTTGAAATTAAAATAGAAGAAATTTTTAATCCATTATGACTGCATAATTCTTCTTGCGAATAGCGAATATCTGAGGAATGTTTAAAAACAAGTATTTTTTGTTTTGCAATAAAAGATCGCTTTAATACTCGAATCAGTTCTTCTGTTTTTCCACTAAACATACATCCACAAATTACTTCAAAAATTCCAACTTCCTTTTTTCTTTCCATTTTCCCCTCTTAAAATCAATATGACTTTATTTGGCTATTATAAATTTTATAAAATTGCAACTTGTTATATAAAATGGTTAACATACTAGCTGTACCTTTAATTTATGGGGTAGTTAAATGAACAATCACATAACTTCAATTCATGTCGTCATTGTTGGAGCTGGATTTGCAGGAATAAATGCCGCAAAAAAACTTGGAAACGCAAAAGGAATTCATGTTACAATTTTAGACAAAAAAAATTACCATCTTTTTCAGCCTTTATTATATCAAGTTGCAATGGCTGGTTTAAGCCCTGCCGAAATCGCTTCACCAATTCGATCTATATTATCAAAATATAAAAATATTGATATTGTACTTGGCAAAGTAACAAATATTAGCTTATCTGATCAGACTGTGGAAACAGATTTTAAAAAATATAATTATGATTACCTTATACTTGCTTGTGGAGCTACTCACAGTTATTTTGGAAAAAATGAGTGGGAAAATTTTGCTCCTGGAATGAAAACAATTGAACAAGCAACTGAAATTAGGCGAAGAGTTTTAACTGCATTTGAACTTGCAGAGCAAGAAATAGATCAAAATAAAGTAAAAAGTTACCTTACTTTTGTTGTCGTTGGCGGGGGGGGGGGGGGGCCTACAGGAGTTGAAATTACTGGGTCATTATGCGAAATTGCGCATTATACTTTAAATAAAGAATTTAAAAATATTGATCCTAAAAATACTAAAATTGTTTTAATTGAAGCAGGAAATAGAATTTTATCCGCTTTTTCTGAAAAACTTTCGCAACAAGCATTAAAAGATTTAAAAAATATTGGAGCAATAGTAAAAATTAATACACGAGTGAATAATATTACAAATGAAGGTGTTTGGATTGGAGAAGAATTTATTCCCTCAAAAACAGTAATTTGGGCTGCAGGAGTAAAACCTTCTGAAACAGGCAAACTGTTAGGAACAGAGCTTGATCCTGTAGGAAGGGTCTATATTGAATCAAATTTAAATTTAAAAAACCATGCAAATGTATTTGTACTTGGTGATCAATCCCATTGCAAAAATGAAAATAATATTCCTTTACCAGGATTAGCTCCCGTTGCAATTCAACAAGGAATTCATACTGCTAAAAATATAATTCGAATTGTTTCTGGAAAAAATTTAATTCCCTACCATTATTTTGATAAAGGGATTATGGCAACAATTGGGAGAGGCAGAGCTATTTCTGAATATTCTGGTATAAAAATGACTGGAAAAATTGCATGGCTAGCTTGGTTATTTGTTCATATATTATATTTAATTGGATTTAGAAACAAATTTTTCGTTTTATGCCAATGGATGTGGTCATATGTTACTTTTGGGAGAGGAGCCAGATTAATTACAAATCATGATTGGAAAAATAAAGATTCATAACTTCTCGTACATTGAATTTCCTAATGTCTTTAGATTAAAAGCTTTTGGATCTAGACTATCGCTATGACCAATTACTAAAACCCCGCCTTTCACTAAACGCATTACAAGTTTTCCAATAATTTCTTTAACTTTTTCTGGGGTGAAATAAATTAAAACATTTCTGCATACTATCACTTCGTAACAAGGTTGCATATTTTGTAACTTTACAAGATTATCTGTAAAAAAAGTACATCTCGCTTTTATATTAGGATCAGGTAAAAAAGAATCTTCTTTATCTATTTTTTTAACAAAATTTTGATAATTTGGAGCAATTTTAGCTAAATCTTTCATTGGATATAATGCTTTTTTAGCCATTTCAACAGACACAGGATCAATATCAAAAGCTTTATACTCATAATCAAAACCAGGATTCGCATTTCTAAAAGCTTCTAACATGAGGCCAAATGAATAAACTTCTTCACCTGTTGAACAGCCCCCAGAATGCATTCTAAATTTTTTTGTTCCTTTAAATTTATCTGTTAAAAGTGCCTCAAATTTTTTATAATGTGGCATTTCACGAAACCATTCCGTAGTATGAATGGTAAAAGCACTTAATAATTGTGCAAACTCTTGATCATTTGCAATTGCAGACTGCAAATATTGATCTAAACTTTCCGATTTTTTTACCTGAACCCTTCTTAAAACATTAGAAATAATAATTTCTCTTCTATAACTTCCTTGCTGGTAATTGCCAGTTACATTTTCAGCCATAGCATAGATTTTTTCTCTGTCTTCTGGGTTAAAATTATCAATAGCCATGACATTTTTCCTTTTATTAGGACGGCTGAATAGCAGATTCTGTTTCTAATGAGTTTTTAACAACTTCTTTAACTGCATCGGCTGACAATTCCATTCGCTTTAACATTGATAGTTCAATTTTGGTATCTCTTTTGTAATCCTTAAAGCCAAACCCATAACTATGAGCAAGAGTATCTGACAAAACTAAAATATCTATGAGTTTATTCATTTCATTTCCAAGATCTTTTCTTAATTCCATATTTTTAGTATCATGATATGAAATTAATATTTTCACTTTTTCAGGAATTTCCCAAGTGTCCAATGCTCTAAACGCTAATTTACTGTGTGGCTCTAAACCAAGTTGATTTTCAGTTGTTGCAAAATCTACTTTATTTTCAAGTGTATGCTTTGCCATTTGGGTAAAGTTTTCATTAAATAAACTTGCCGTAATTGCGAGTCCAACATCATGCATTAATCCTGCCATTTGCACTTCAGAGACAAAATCGGGAGCTATTTTTTTTGCAAAATTTGTACAAAGTAAACTGACAAAGGAACAGTGCCTAATGAAGCTATTAAATTCAAATGTTAATGAATCTTTAAAAACAAAGGTACTATCTAATGCATGCAAAACCATAATCTGTCTTAAATTATCATGCCCAATTCTAAATATTGCTGTTTTTAAATCACTTGTTGGAGAACCTTTTCCTAAAAGGAACAAACTTGAATTTGCTAGTTTTAAAATACTAGCTAAAATCGCAATATCACGGGACAAAGATTTTGCGAGTACACCTGTATCCGCATTTGGATTGTAGAGATAAACTAAACATTCTCTTGCAACCTGTGGCATTGCAGGCAGTTTAAATTCTTCTGGAAGAAACATTTTCATAAAAAATACTCTCTTTTTGGCATTTTATGAACAACATTAGAACTAGAAGTGCAATCGTCTTTTTTTTTATCTTGTTAACTAGGAAGTTTTTATCTATATTTAGAAATATATAAATAGGAAAGAATTATCTACATAAAAAATCTCATTTTTATTTAATGATGATTTTCTTCTTCATTCATATCTTGAAATAATTGACGAATAATAAATATGAGTACTAAAGTCATGCAAATAGCCGCTACCCAAGACCCAAGATATAAAGAAGCAATAATACTAGGTACAGTTAGAACAAGTCCATAAGCATTAGGGGCAACAGATTTTGCATTTTCATCTGTTCCAGCAATAGCATAAATAAATATCATAAGAGGAAAAGCAGTTGCTATAAACGCAATCCAAGCTTGATCAGGAATTCCAGCCTTATTAAACAGTGGAATAAGCTTAATAAGGCCAATAACAAGTGCAATAAAACTTAAAATTGAAGCTAGAGTAGAAAATATATTTTTTTTCATTTTTAACCCCTCATACCCAAAAATAATATAACAAAACAATTGCTCTTTTTTATATTACTCTATTTTATGGATAATAGCATTAAAAAGGATTATATATATCTCTAGTTACATTAACTGGTTATTTTTGATAATAACTTCAGCTAAAGTTTTAGTATTGTAATTTGGAATTTCATAAGCAAGACAAGATCTTTTAAATTTATTATACGTTACCCAAGCAGTAAGGCCTTGTTTTTTATAAACTTTAAGTGCACATCTTGCATTTTTTAAAGGATTCGACAAGTCGCTTTCATTTAAATTACAATCTTTCATCCAAATATCGTTAATCTGTAACAAACCGTGATCTTTAGTGTTATTTGTATTATGACGATTTACCGCATTTGGATTAAAATTTGACTCTTTTTCTGCCAAACAAGTTACAACAGGAACAATCTCTCTCGGGAATCCAGCTCTTTCCAGAGTATAGGCCACTTGTTCTTTTGTCATGGAGCGCTTATTACTAGATTTCACTCTTTTTGTTTGTTCACCTGCAAAAACATGAAAACTCGCAAACAGGGATAAAATTGCTATTAATAACTTCATTCAAACCTCTCAATCATAGTTAAACTATTGAATAATTTAACCAATTTAGAAAATAGCTTAATTTATAAGCATATTTTCTATGTAGCAAGACCCATGCCACACACAACTAGCTGATATTATAAACAACGAAACAAATGTTACCTTTTAAGGCGATAAAAAAGTAAACACATCTTGAAATATTGTCTAATTTTTAAACAAATGTTACATAAAACGGTTGTCTTGTCATAATTAGAATAATTATGATAGTTTTTTTTAAAGTGTAGAACACGCAATTTACTATTATGTGAGAAGCTATAATGGAAGATCATTCAAAATTAATGGACTCAAAAAATAGAGATCAAAAAAATCTGAAATTTGAAAATGCAAGAAAAAAATCTGAAAATTATGATAAAAAATTAAAAAGTTTAGATAATGTGTTTGCTTTATTTAGACTCATTAGTATTATTACTTTTTTAGCTGTTGTTGTCAGTTTATTTAAAAATCAATCCACTTCTACCAATTTTTTATTCATTGTTTTATTTTTAATCTATTGCTTAATAACTTCATGGATTCACAATATGATCCAAATGAAACAAAAAAAATGGAAAGCCATAAGTTTAAGCTATCAATTATCTATTTTAAGAATGGAAAGAAACTTTGAAAAAATAGAAAACGAAATTCCGCCATGGCATAAAGAATGCATTCATGTTCCCAAAGGACATATTTATTCAACAGATTTAGACATCCACTCACAATTATTTTTATTATTTAATACATGTTCAACAAAAATGGGATCAAGTAAATTATTTAAACTTTTTATGGAAGCAGGAATTACACCTTGCGACAATAAATCATCAAAAGAAAGATCAATAAAATCCAATTTATTAAGTAAACAAAGTATTTTATTAAGACGTTTTGAATCCTTAAGATTAGACGAGAATTTTTTACAAAAATTTTATAAAGAAAATGAAAAAAATAAAGAAAAAAATAATACTAGCAATGAAAACGAAACAAATCCAAAACAAAATATTTCTGATAATAAATTTCACTTCCATATGCGTAATTTATATTCTTTCGTTAATTTTTTAGCTTGGATTTTTATTTTACTTCCTACTCTTACAAATTTTATTCAAAATCCAAATGTTGAATCCCTTATACAGCCTTTGTTTTTATATTCTATGTTTTTACTATTTGGAGTTTTTATATTTACACCTGTCACAGAAAAAGCAGAAAAAATTTCTCAATCATCGAAAAAAATTGAACAAGTAATTAAAGCACTTTCAAAAAGTCAAAAATCAGTTGAATCCCTAAATTTATCATTTTTAGAGCCAAAATCTATTAAAGAAATAGACTCTTTAAATTTTTTAATAAACTTAATTTCATTAAGAGGTAATTTTATTTTTTGGATAACTTTGCATATCTTTTTTCCTTTTGATGCAATTATTTGTTTTGTAATTCAATTAAAATTAAAATCAATTGAACAAAAACTTCCTATTTGGGAAGAAGAGCTTTATGAATTTGATCTTTTAAGCAGTTTTGCAAGATTTCATTTAGAAAATTCTCACAGCCATTTTCTGACAGAGGAAGAACGAAACTTAGCAAGTCCAGATTACATCGAGTTTATAGACATGGGTCATCCATTAATTCCTGAATCTAAAAGAATTACAAATTCTCTTAAAATAAATAAAACCTCACCTGTTATATTATTAACAGGTAGTAATATGGCTGGAAAAAGTACTTTTTTAAGAACTTTTGGAATAAATGTTTTATTAGCAAATATGGGAGCACCTGTGTGTGCTTCCCGATTTATTGTAAAACCAAGCAGATTACTTTGTGCGATTCGAATTGATGATTCTTTATCAGATGGGACAAGTTATTTTTATGCAGAAGTAAAAAGACTTAAGTTTATTTTAGACTCTCTAGAAAGTAAAAACATAATTGAACCTGGTATTTTTTTAATTGATGAAATTTTTAGAGGCACAAATAATAAAGAAAGATATATAGGAAGTTTAAATATAATTCAGACCCTATTTAATAAAAATTCATTTGGAATTATTTCAACTCACGATTTAGCTTTAGCTGATATGAATCAATCTGATACCAGATTAAGAAACATGCATTTTAGAGAGCATGTAGAAAATAATAAATTAATTTTTGATTATTTAATTAAAGAAGGGCCATGTCCCACTACAAATGCCTTATTTATAATGAAACAAGAAGGGCTTCCCATTCCTTAAATTGGAGAAGAAAGATTCATTTTTATCGTTTTTTTAGATGCATCTGATTTACAGAGTTTTTCAACCCAATTAATTTGTTTTAGGCCTAATTTATTATCAGAATAATCCTTACAAACATTTTTTAAAAATGGATTTCCATTAGCTAGAATTAATGTATTTGGATTAAACTGAAATAAAGGCTTAG
>NZ_JBIPMD010000243.1:0-4691 GCF_044369315.1 Silvanigrella sp. | reverse complement strand
GCTCTCTATCTGTGATTCCTTTTCTTCGATCTGCATATTCATTTTTTATAAATTGGGCAATATTTGCTTTTTCTTCATCATTACAAATATATCCATATTTTTCGATGATATCTTTTGCATGATTGCCTCCACTAAAAGGTCCAAATTGAAATGTAATTTCATTTCCAATTTCTCTTGGATCGAATGGCTGATAAGATAAAGGATTTTTTATAATTGCGTTTGTATGGCCTCCAGAAGAATGCTTTGCTGCATTTTCACCTGTGATAGGCCAATGATGTTGGCGTTGTAACATATTTAAGCTAACAAAGTCTGAAATATACTGTAATGTTTCTGTTTTGAAATTGGTGTAGAATGTTTCTTTATTTTTTGAGTTTTTTCCAAATGTTTTTAAGTAAAGAATGCATTGTTCTAAAGAAACATTTCCCGCTCTTTCGCCAATGCCATTAAAACATCCTTCAACTTGTGTTGCAGGACCTTCAAAAACAGCATTCATTGAGTTTTCAAGAGCTAGACCAAAATCATTATGACAATGTGTGGACCAAATTATATTTTTATTTGGAAATTCTTTTTCGATGATTCTGGAATGTTTTTTCATTTTTTCTACAAAATATTCTTCACCTTGAAGTTTACATGCCCCTCCAATGGTGTCTGGACAATTTATGATAGTAGCACCTGCATCAACGGCAGCTCGAATCACATCTGTAACAAAATCAAAATTTTCTCCCATGCGAGAATAACCTTCAGGACTAAACTCAATTTCAACGCCTTCGAGATACGCCATTTTTATAAGTTCATATACATCTTTCGTTGTTTTAGAAAAATTTTTTCCATAGTTTCCAAGTGCGTTCATTAATTGCGGATCCACAGGAAGGTATGTGTGTAACCTTGCTTTCTTGTTTGAAATCGCAGGTTCTAAAGATCGAATTGTTATTTCAAATTGTTCTTTTTTTAATTGGCATAGTGCAGCTATAACAGGGCTTGGGTTTGAATTTGTTACTTCTTTTGCGATTGTGTTTACTATCATAAAATCTAGTTTGCTAGCGCTAGGAAAACCAGCCTCTAAAATATCGACTTGAGCATTTGCTGCAAGCTTGGCGTATTCAATATTATTTTCAAAAGACATGCCTGCGCCTGGGCATTGTTGTCCATCCCTTAAAGTTGTATCAAAAATCATAATTTGTTTATTTTTCATCAGATTTTCCATATATAAAATAAAAAATTAAAATGTAATCATTTTGTAATTTTTATGTAAAATGAACTTTAAATATTTATAAAATGTTAAATATTAAATTAATAAGATTTAATTTTTTAGAGTTTAATCAGGAGAGATGGGACGAGAAGAATGGAAGTTTTTAAAACAATAGAAGTATGAGGTTTATTTTGATTGAAATATGAATATCGATAATACTCAAATGTTTTCATTTGAAAAGCCCTTATATTAACTATGAATTATACCATCAATCTGGCTAGGCGACCAATGTGAAAGTAGCATAAGGAAAATAACGTGTAAAGAATTTTTTGTGAATTTAATAATTATTCTATATTATCGTTTTTGAAAAAGTTTATTTACGAAAGGATACGACATGGAATTTGAAATAGCTACCCTTGCGGGAGGTTGTTTTTGGGGGTGTGGAAGAACTTTTTTCTGAACTAGAAGGAGTTCTGAAAACAGAAGTAGGATATACTGGTGGTTCTTCAGAAAATCCTATTTATAACCAAGTAAAAACAGGAAAAACGGGTCATGCAGAAGCAATTCAAATCCATTTTGATCCGACTAAAACGAGTTATGAAAAAATTTTAGAATATTTTTTTAGGCTTCACGATCCCACAACTTTAAATAGACAAGGGAATGATGTTGGATCTCAATACCGCTCTGCCATTTTTTATCATACAGAGAAACAAAGAATATCAGCTGAAGAAATTAAAATAAAAATTAACAATTCCGGTAAATGGAAAAATCCAGTTGTTACAGAAATTGAAAAAGCGACTCCATTTTATTCCGCGGAGGATTTTCATCAAAAATATTTGAAAAAAAACCCAAATGGGTATACCTGCCATTTTTTGAGAGACTAAATGAGAAATTTTTTCCTTCTTTTTTTTGATATGAGCGCAAAAATTTAAAAGAACATTGGAAAACAAATTTAATATCAAAAATGGTTTGTAATATTTATTTTCTTAGCATTGGAAATAATTTTATGCATATAAAAATTTATAAATAATAATTTTGTTTTTATATTAATATTTACTAAAAAACTTAAAGTCAATCATTTGACTTTTATCCTTATAAATTCTTGATAAAATCAAATGAAGAGAAACTTAATCAGAAAGGAAAAAACATGGTAGTTAAAAAAACAAGAAAACCAGCAGCAAAGAAAACAGGTACAAAGAAGACAACAAAAAAAAGAACTGCAAAAAAAGCAGGAGCAAAGAAAAAGAAAGTAACTGCTAAAAAAGCAGTAAAGAAGAAAGTAACTAAAAGAAAAACAGCTAAAAAAACAACTAAAAAAACAACTAAAAAAGCTGTAAAAAAGAAAACAACTAAAAAAGCAGGAGCAAAGAAGAAAACGGCAAAACGTGGTCGTCCAAAAAAAGTAGGAGCAAAAACTGTAAAGAAACGTGGTCGTCCAAGTAAACTAGATAAATTAAAAAAGAAGACAAGAGCACCTAGAAAGAAAAAAGCGGCATCTGAGTCGACAGAAGGTGGAAGTTCTGATTCTGGTATGAATCTGAATTAAATTTAGTAGGATAAATAAATTTAATAAGTTAAATAATTTTTTAAAATTATTTAACTTTTCATATTTAAAGATTTTATCCAAATAAATAAAACAATTTTAAAAATATATATGTTATTTAATTTAGTGTAGTATTTTTCTTCGTAAAATATTTTAAACTAAGCTTCTCCTTAGCTTGAAGATCCAAAACCACCGATTTCGTTTGGTTCCTTATAATTACTTAGGAAAAGGTTTGATCTAATAAATTTTGTAAAGAATTTATGAGGGCTGTTGAAATTACTTGCAACCTTTTTGAAGAGTTAAAACCAACTGGAGAAACAATATAAACGGGCATAGCTTCACTCTTCCAGTTTGGTAATACTCTTTTTAAAGAACCCGAAGATAATTCTTCTTGGCAAATAAATAATGGGATTAAAGCGACACCAGCTCCTTGAATCGCTAAATTTTTAAGACTATCCATTTGATTTGCAATTATTTTTGTTTTTATTTCTAAATTTATTGTTTTTCCCGTATCAAAAATCAACTTCCAATTCGGTTTGATATTTCTTGTTGTTACATCTAAACAATTACAATTTAGCAAATCAGACGGGTTTTCAATTTTGTCTATACTATTTAAATAGTCTGGTGAAGCAACCAATACCATAATAATATCGCCCACCTTTTTTGCTTTTAAATTACTCGATTTTAATTTCCCTACTCGAATTGCAATATCAAATCCTTCTTTAATAAGATCAATAATTTCATTTGTAAAAAATAATTCAAATTGTAAAATTGGATAATCTTTTGTTAATTTAGCAATTACTTTTGATATTAAATTCATTCCAATGTCTTCAGGTGCTGTAATTCGCATAATCCCAGAAATGGTATTATTTTTTTTCGTTTAAAGCTTTTTTCGCATCTTCGAGTAATTGTAATGGCTCAGCGCAGTTTTCATAAAATGCTCTACCAGCTTCTGTTAAGGCAATGGTTCTGGTCGTTCTTAACAGTAACTTGGTACCAGTTTCTTCTTCAAGCCTTGATATAGCTCGACTTAAAGTGGATTTAGGTAATTTTAAATTTTCCGCCGCTCGCGAATAACTACCAAAAAGTACAACTTTTACAAATAGATAAATTGTGTTTAAGTCTAAACTCATTGTTCCTCCAATGCAACACTGTATTGCTATTTTTTCTATATATCAACAATAATTCTTCAGCTAAAATAGTGAATAATAGGAATTGTTTCTATTATTCAACATTAATGAAGGAGGATAATCATGCAAATTAAAAAAGTTTTGGTAGTTGGAGCTACAGGAAAAGTGGGTTCTGAAATTGCAAAAAAATTAATTTCACAAGGCTATTTTGTTCGCGGTACAACAAAAGATAAAAAATTATTGAATCTGAAAGAAAAAAACTTTGAATATGTTTATTTAGATTTAGAAACTATGGAAGGACTCAAAGAGGCATTTCAAGATACAGATAGAGCATTTTTTCTTTCTCCCGCAGGTTATTTGGATCAATATAAATTGCTTTCACCATTAATTCGCGAAGCTAAAAATAAAAATTTAGAAAAAGTAGTATTAATGTCTGTTATGGGTGTTAACTTAATTGAATCGTCGCCACTTAGAAGAGCAGAAGTTGAGCTTGAAAATTCTGGATTGAATTATAATATCATTCGGCCAAATTGGTTTATGCAAAATTTTAATACCTTTTGGATACAAGGTATTATTAAGTCAAATAAAATTTTACTTCCTGCTGGTGATGCTAAAGTAAGCTTTATTGATGCAAGAGATATTTCGGATGTCGCTACAATACTACTAACAAGCAATATTCATAATAATAAAGCATTTGATTTAACTGATCCTCCCCTAAGAAAGTAGACACCCAGATCCGAAAAAAACTTATAGGAAAGAGGTGTTGAAATGGTGTTAACCAAAAGAAGGTATACAAGCGAATTCAAGCAAGGGGCGATTGAGCTTACAA
>NZ_JBIPMD010000242.1:0-4693 GCF_044369315.1 Silvanigrella sp. | reverse complement strand
CATGATTAATGTGAATGGTTTTATGATTATAATCATCATGCACCCCATTCCGGGCTTGCAATGATGAGTCCAATACAGTATCAAAATTCACATTAATCATGTGTCAACTCAAATGGGGTCCATAGCACAAACACTCAGAACATATCTTAGATTCTCTGATAAAAAAAATTGATGAAGTTAAACCATTTTTTGAAGATATACTTAATAAAATCAAAATGTATTCACATAATTTAAGTAGTGCTATAGATATTACAGCATTAGAGCTTAAACTATCTTACATTTATAAAGTAATTTTTCTCCGTGATAAAAAAGAACAAATTATAAATAAAGCGGAAGAAATAAAAGAAGAAATATCGCCAAAGAATTAACTCATTTTTCATTTTTTAAAAACATTTATAATTAACAATAAAAGGAATAAATTTATTATGAAATGTAAACTTTTAATGTCTTTCATTTTAATTTCATCAATATTTCATTTACAAGCTAAAGCAAAAATAGAAAATAATACGAATGAATTACATAACAAAACCGCCGAAATAGATATTAGTCTCTCTTTTTTTAATAAGAAAAAAGCAAATATACATCTTCGTATTCCATCTCAACAGGCTTATGGTTTTGAAGGCAAGTCCACAAATCCTGAGCAAGAAGAAAAAGTAAATCGTGTTATTGACCAATTTAAATCTGATATTTCAAATATTATTTTATTAGGTGAAAATTGCACCTATGAAGTTGGTGGAATTGAAAAATTTGCGAATGCTAGTGAAAGTTCTTATCAGTATAAAAAAGGGGAAACTAAAAAAATGAAAACAGATTATTTTGTTTTTGAATCCGATATACATATTACTTGTAACAGAGATTTAAAAAATGAAAAAATTGGGCTCAATTTTGAAAAATCATTTAAAGACATAAGTAGAATATCGATAAGACTAAATGCGACTCATAAGAGAAATTTTGTAATTAATAATTCAAATGGCAGTTTTAATTTTTGATAATACTTGTTTATTCTATTTCATAAAAAATAATTTTACTTAAATTTTATGAAATCCTTTTTCATTTCTTTTTCATACCTTCCTAAAAAAAATAGAGCTTTCCTTAATTTGACATTTATTTTTTTTAAATTTATTATTTTTATCTTAAGCTCCATAACAATTTAATAGAAAGGTATTTTATGCTGCGTAGTTTAGCTTTATCCTTGATGTTTGCTATTCCTGTTTTAGCAAATGCGAAATCGATTTTAGAGCCAGGAGAAACTCTTACTTCCGAAAGAGTTTTACAATCTCCTAACTTATGCTTTACCCTAAGCTTTAAAGACAAAGGAAATTTAGTTCTTTCCAATAGATCAGGTAAAATGATTTGGAGCACTGGCACATATAATACGAATGCAACTCAGCTTTATATCGATTACGGCAGCAATTTAAGGTTACAAACCTCACCAAATACTCCCATTGGTTGGCAGACAAATACAAAAGGAGCTTTTGGATTTCTAAGGTTACAAAATGATGGAAATCTCGTTATTTACAGTGATTCTTTTGTACCTCTATGGCACATAGGAACCGGAGGAGCTCCTTGCGGTTAATCCCATATATTTATTTCAGGTGACAATTTTTAATTTATTATTGTTACCTGAATTCTCCAAAATATTTTAATTCCTTTTTTCTTAAATATCATAAAAGACCTCCGATAAGGGCATGTATCCCTAATTTTACAAGGAGCATGAAGTGGCTAAAAGAATTATAAAACCTTATATAATAATAGCTTGTTTCTTTAACATTTCTGTTTATGCAGAAGATATTACCTTATTTTGGGATGACTTCCCTGGTGAAATAGAAAAAAGAGGTGAAAATGATCTTGGAGGTATTGGCGGTGATATTGTTATTCAAGCTCTTAAAGCAAAGAAGATTTCCTATAAATTAGAGATGAAACCTTGGAAAAGAGCGTTTACGGAAGCTTTGGCAAATGATAATAAAAAGTCTTTTATTATCCCCCTTACAAGAAATAAAGAGAGAGAAGAAAAATTTGTATGGGCTTCTAAAATTTATGAGGCGAAAACCATTTTTCTAACAATGTCAGGAAGCAAGAATATAGACAGCATGGCCGATGCAAAAGGATCTAAAATTGGAGTCTTAGCAGGCTCATCCTACGAAAATATTTTAACAAGCCCCGATAGTAAAATAGAAAAAGGTAACATTGATGCCGTACCAAACGATGTGACAAATTTTAAAAAACTTATCGGTAAAAAAATTGATGCTTGGTTTACTTTAAACATTGTTGCTAGTACCTTAATAAAAGCAAATTTAAAAGCAGAAAATTTGAATGAAAGTAACTTTCGTATAGGAAAAGCAATTGCAGTTCAGGAAAAATATATCGCAACGACTTCTACAACGTCTCCAGAGTTAATTAAAAAAGTAACGGATGCTATAGAAGCTTTTAAGAAAACTGCGGATTATAAAAAACTAACAGATAAAATTAGTAAATAAATAAAAAATTATTTTTTAATTTATTTAATTTTGTTTTGAACTATTATTTTTTTAATTTCTTTCACCTCATTAGAGGATTCCATTAATATCCTTTTTTTTAAAGTAGAATCCATTAATAAACAAGATTCTACTTTATTAAAAAATTGATAGCGGTATTTTGCAAATAAATTATAAAAAAAGTTTAAAATAATTTTAGGAATAATAT
The DNA here is from genome assembly GCF_044369315.1 of Silvanigrella sp. Lineage (NCBI taxonomy): Bacteria > Pseudomonadati > Bdellovibrionota > Oligoflexia > Silvanigrellales > Silvanigrellaceae > Silvanigrella > Silvanigrella sp. The sequence continues at coordinate 2,011 of NZ_JBIPMD010000242.1, read as the reverse complement.
TAAATATATAAAATAAGTTCCAAGGAAACTTTAATAATTGAAAAATTTTTAAAACAGCTGCAGAACGTGTGTATACTTTATTTTGAAAAAATAAAATTACTGTATTTGGAGTGCCATTAAAAAAATAACGAAATGCCGAAAATAAAAAAACTTCTTTTTTGTCCTGCTTAATTACAAATTGTATAAATTTATTACAAATGAGACATTGATCATCAATAATAATTACAGGTTTATCCATAACATAATACCTCTTGTTATGAATTATATCACACTATTTTCTTTTATTAAAGAATTTTCTCCTTCAATCAAAACAGTTAAATCCTTAATTGCCATAGCCATTACATCTGCCTGATCTTTTAATTTATTTGCATCCATTAATGAAACATTTGCAATTTTATTCGTATTTTGAGCTACTTTATCAAAGTTTTGCATTGCAATAGAAATTTCCGTGACACCTTTTGCTTGCTCATCAGATGCAATGTGAATATCGCTCACCATTAAGTTTAATTTATTTATTTTTTCAACAATTTCATTTAAAGAATCTCTACATTTATGAGATGACTTTATCCCTTCTTCCACACTACCCTTCGATTTTAAGACAAAATATTCTACATCTTCCTTGCTTTCCTGAAGTATTTTTGTAATTTGTGAAGTACTATTTAAGAGCAATTCTTCAATTTCTTTCGAAGAATTTCCACTCATTTGTGCAAGATTACCTATTTCTTCGGCAACGACAGAAAAACCTCTACCATGTTCTCCTGCTCTTGCCGCTTCTACAGATGCATTAAAAGATAAAAGTTTTGTTTGAAAGACAATATTATTTATAATTTTTGTTTTATTATTAATTTCAGAAATAATATTTATAATTTCGGTCATTTTTTTATTATTTTCAGCACTTTTTATTTGAAATTGATTATTATCGTTTTGTATATTTTGAATATCTTGCACCATTTTTTCGATGTTATTTTTAGAATAATCTGCGATTGAGCTTGTTTCGTTAGATACGATTTTTGATTGTGTAGCATTTTCAGCATTTTTATTTACCATTGCTGTGATTTCATCAACAGCTACTACAGTTTCATGCAAAGATGCTGCAAGTTCAGAAGCCGTTGACGATAAATTTTGACTTGTTCCATTTAAACTTATTGAGGAATCATTCACATTATTAAAAACATTATTTACATTAAATATAACTTCATTAATTTTATTTAACGTATGAATCGATAATTTTATTCCAATGATTAGTGAAAGCATAATTCCAATTACGCTAAAAATAACTCCATATATAATACTATTACTTGTAATTTTTTCAGCATATTCTATTTCTTGTTGCACTTGATCCATTAATAGCTCTTCTGAAATTTTTACTAAATCAACAATAGCATTAACTTTAGGTACTATTTTATTTAATGTTATTTGTTTTTGTTCTTTTAAATTCTCTGGTGTATTCTTCAGTGATAATTTTTTTACATTTATAAATTCTTCTTGAACTACATTAAAGTCATTTTCAATTTTTTTGATATTTTCTGACATTTTCTCTGATAAAGTAAATTTTTTCATTCTATCCAATTGCTCTTTTAAGTCTGACACTTTTTGCCCTGCTTGATTCATTTTTTCATTTTTTATACTTATCTCGTCAAAAGTGAGTGCAGTCCATAAAAAGCGAAGAACGGCATTGGCATCTACCCGAATATGGTTTACTAAAATTACTTTAGGAAACTTTTCTTTTGCAATGGTCTCTGCATTATTTTTTTGTTGCACCAAATTATAGGACATAAATATACTTAAAAAAGATGTAAATATAAAAGAAATCAAGATTAAAATTGCAAATTTAAATCGGATTCCAGAAAACCACTTTTTCATGATAATTCCTTCCTATTTTAATATAATAATTAATGCCAGTTAAGAGTTGAGAAAGATATTGTGAAGATTGAAGAAATAGCTCCAATTTGTTAGTTAATTGTTGCTTAAAAAAAAGTAACAAAGGAGCTACCAATGGATTGGCAGAACC
>NZ_JBIPMD010000064.1:0-15254 GCF_044369315.1 Silvanigrella sp. | reverse complement strand
ATTATACAGGTTACTTTGTTTCAGGTAAATTAAAATCAAATAATGTAGATATTATTACGGTTAAAAAAATAGGATCTTATGCAAGCGAAGCTAATTTATCTCTTGCAGCCATTGGCAAAAATGATTTTGCATTTGCTTCTATAACAGATAGCTGTATGCCTGGTTGGGTTGGTAATTATCAATGGTCTACCCCATTTACTTTTGAAATATTTGGACTAGATTCATTTGGAAATCCATTTAAATCAATCAATTATTCAGAGTTTTGATTGATTATGAAATTATTTTGTATTTAAAAATTGATTGGAACTGGAATGAATAAAAAGATTAATTTAAATAAATTTACTTCATTTTTAGTTATTCTAATAATGCTTTTTCAACCTTTCCAATCTTATGTTTATGCAAGTGGTATTTCCAAAATAACAAATACAATTTATAATTCTACACAAAATTCTTCTAAATCTTTAAAATCAGATAAAATAAATTTGAATTTAGAAAATGGTTATAGTCAGGCACAAGCTCAAGCGCCATCAAATAATTCAGCAGTAAGTGATGCTTATAATTATAAGTCTTTATCGCAAACGGTAGATCCTAGAACAGGTGCTTTTTCAATTTCTTTTAAAATTGGGAATATTGTTGGGAATGGCTTTGAAGATCCTGCCATTCCTCTTTCTTTAAACTATTCTTCCTTATCTAATTCTGATGTTTATAGCCTTGGAAAAGGTTGGTCTTGGAATTTAACTCATTATGATACAAAAAGCGGAATGTTAATTTTAGGGAGTGGTGGAAGTTATAAATTAGATATTGGAACTGGAAGACTAAAATATTATAAAATTAAAGATTTAATTGTTTCCTTATCAAATAATTTAATCACATTGAAATATAAAGATGGACATATCGAGCAAATAGATAGAACATTTGGCAATCTTATTAAGTATATTAATGTAGAAGGATATTCTGCCACGTTAAATTATGAAATGGGGTCTCGTCTTCAATCCATTGTGTACAAAAATATATATGATGACTCCGAAATTAAAAAGCTTGAGATTAATTATCCTTCAAACTATGAAGTTTGGATTCAACGAATTATTGGACCAAATGAAAAAGCAACAACAATGATAAAAAAAAGTAAGGATAATTTATTAACTTCTATCAACGACGCTCTTGGACAAGAAATTAAATTTTCATATAAAGCACTGCCAGAAAGAGAAATGAATACCGATTCTTTAATAACCGATATTTTATATCCAACTGGAACTTCAATAAATATAATATATTTAGTTGGCGGTTTAAATTCAGCAAAAAAAGGTTTTTCTGCTCCTGCAGTTTCAAAAATAAAAACAATTTCTTTGCCAAGATCGGATAATAATATTGAAGAAATAATTTATTCTTATTATGAAAGTACAAAAACAAATTATTTAGCTTATGGATTTACTGGGTATAAAGAAGGAGAAGATACTTTATTTTTTACACCTAATTCTTATACTTATTCAACAATAGAAAGAAAAAATGGACCTAACAATAAAACAATTACTACGGAGAGGGTTTATAATCATTTTCATCAATTATTGAAAGAAATATTAAAAGTAAATGGTGAATATTTTCAGGTTAAAGAATATATCTATCCCGATTGGAATAATAAAAGCTTTGATTCATTAGATGAAAATTATAATTTTCCAAAAGAAGTAAGATTAACCTATTATTCAAATGGGAATAGACGAACAGAAATTACAAAACAAGAATATGATTCCAATGGAAATATTATAAAAACTCAAGATGTTTCAGGAATTGTAAAGGAATATTTTTACTTAGATTCAGAAAAAACTTTTAATAAAATAAAACATCTTCCCTTGAGAGAAATTGAATACTCAATAAATGGCGGCGGTTACAAAATTATAGATTATATTTATGAACAAGCTAATAATTATCAAGGTAATTTGATTCAAAGGTTAAGAGCAAAGATCAATAAATTAAGTCAGAATTTATGTGATATTAGTGATAAAAACTGTGGGACAATTTATAAAATTGAAACTCATTCATATGACAAGAGTTCAGGTATTGCAACATTTGCTCTTCCAACTTCTACTAAATTATTTGCTTTGTCAAATAAAAGATGTAAAGTTATTCAAAAAAAACAAGAATATAATATAAATCAATATACGAATCAATTTACAAGAAATTTATTATCTAAAGATGGAAATTTACTTGCTAAAGAAGTTAGTGTTTTAAATTCTTATACAAACCTCGAAGAGAAAAGTCTTGATCCAAAAGGAATTGAAGCATCTTATAAATACGATGTTTTAGGACGCAAAATTTTAGAAGTCAATAAGCCCATTTCAAGTTCAACTGAATTAAAAACAGTATATACCTTTAAAATTAATGATACAAATTTTGGAGGTTATGGAACAAGTTCTATGATCGTTCAAAAATCTAATGGATATAAAATTGCGGTTGTATATGATTCTTTAGGGAGAGAACTCGAAAAATATGCCCTAAATAATAATGGAAATATGAATAAAATTAAATCATATTCTTATGGTATTGTTGGACAAAAAATAAGAGAAACTATTTATAATAATGATCGAAATGGAAATTTATTTCAATATTCAATAAATTATAAATATGATATTCTTGGAAGAGAAATACAAATGATATCTCCAAGTAGCGAAACTAAAGTTACAAAATATGACGATGTTAATTTAACTCAGGAAAGTTTTGTTTTAGCTGCTGATGGAGAATTATCTCCTATAAGTATTGTTACATTAAACGAAAATAAAAAACCTATCAAAGCGCAACTCTTAAAGAGCAATAGAAATCTATATAGTCAAAGCTTTAAAAAATATGATAATTATGGAAACCTTTTAGAGTCTATTGATATAAATGGAAATAAAACAAGTTATAATTATAATTTGTTAGGGCAAAAATTAGAAGATATTTTTTCAGATGGTCGTCGAATAAAATATGAATATGACCCTATTTTTGAATCTAAAGTAACTAAAAAAACTGTTGTTGTAAAAAATGGTACTGAATATGTATTAGGTACTAATGAGTATAACTTATTAGGACAAATATTAAGTTATAAAGATATGTCTGGAAACATAATTAAATACGAATATGACAAAAAAGGAAATTTAATTAATCAGAATCGTAATTCGGCTAAAGAGATAAAATATGCTTATAATTCATTAAATCAATTATATAAAAAAGAAGTATCAAATGACTTTTCTGGAAAATATTCTTCGACGTATTTGTATGATGATAAAAATCAAAAATTAATCCTTATGAGAGATTCGACTGGAGAAACAAAGTATTCATATAATATTGATGGAAGTTTAAAATCTGTGATCTATCCTGATGATAGAAAAATTTCTTATGATTATGATATGCAAGGCGCAATTATTCTTATTACGGATATTTTAGGTAATAAAACTATTTATAATTATAGCAAATCAAATGCAAAGTTAGAGTCTTCTAAATTTATATCCTCAATTACAAATGAGAATCAAGTTGAAAAGTATTTTTATGATAAATATGGAAGAATATATTATAAATTGTCGCCAAATGATGCAAAAACAATTTATGAATATAATGAATTAAATGGTTTAAAAAAATTAACACATTTTGTTCGTGATAAACAAACTCTTTCCTATTCATTTACCTATTATAAAGATTTGAATATTGCATCAAGAGTAAGAACAGGAGAATCGGGTTCAAATACTATAGCTAATGAATCCTATACATACGATACTTTAAATAATTTGTTAAGCTATTTTTGTAATGGCAATTTGTGTCCTAAAGATCAAAATAAAAATACGATTATTTCTGAAGAGTATTCATTTGATGGTTTAAATAATATAAGAACAGCTAAAGTTGTATTTTCAGATACTCAAACAAGCTTAACTACATATCATTATTTAAATAAAGATCCTCTAAAAATATCTGGATATTCAATAATAAGTCCTAAAATAAATAAAAGTTATACTATTGATTATGATAATGAAGGAAATGTTATAAAAGATGGGGATGGAAATTTATTTATTTATTCTCCTTTTAATCGGATGGAAAAATTTATTTCTAATGGTAAAGAAACTGAATATTTTTATAATGGTTCTGGAGCGCTTGTCTCACAAAAAACGGCAATTTCCAATGAAGAAAGCCGGTTTTATTATAATGGTGCAAGGGTTTTAAATGAAATATCAAATGGAAATTTAATAAGTTATTTTCAGGTAAGCGGTCGTATCATAGGTAAAAAAATAGATGGTAAAAACTTTCAACTTTTTTTAACAGACCAAGCCCATAGTGTGATTCGTATTTTAGAAGGAAACACATTATTGGATATAGAATTAGCATATACCCCTTATGGGCAGTCTTCTGATGTTTCTAAAAAATCAAGTATTTTAAAATTAAGTAACATTGGATTTAATGGAGAGCGCACAGATTCAAAGACAGGATTTCAGTTTTTAGGACAAGGATATAGAGCATATAACCCTGGTTTAGGTCGTTTTATGCAACATGACGTAAATTCTCCGTTTGGAAAAGGCGGTATCAATGGATATATTTTTGCTGAAAATAATCCAATTATGAAGTTTGATTCTTCAGGAGAAAGTGCTGCTTCTTATGCTGTAATGGGCGTAGGAATTCTGCTTGCTATTGTCGGTATTGTTGCTTCCGTTTTTTCTTTTGGAAGTACTTTAAGCTTAACTGCGGTTGGTGGAACACTTACTACAAGCGCAACCACGACACAGATAGCACTTGCGACAACTTCACTAGTTACGGGAGTGGCATCTGGTGCGACAGGTATAGCAAGCTCTATTTATAGTCATAAAGCAGAAATGGCATTAGAAGTTGGTGATAAATCACTAGCTGAGAGTTATCCAAATACAGCAAGTGCTTTAGGTTGGGCTTCTTTAGCTCTTGGAATTGTATCTGCCGTAAGCGGGATTGCTTGCTCTCTTTCTTCAGCAAAGGTCTTGAGTAATGAAATTCCTTTAGATGAAGCTGCAGATAGATACGGAAGAATTTCTATCAGGGTTAATGAAGAAAAATACGCGTATTTTCAAAAATATGAAAATACAGATAATTTCTCATCTAAAATTTATCGTAACAAAGATATTTACGATAAAGTGAGCAAATTACAAGATATTGCTGATACTCCATTTAGAGGAAAAACTTTTGATGCGCAAAGAATTTTATATTACATGAGAGCTTATACTATAGGTACTGATGAGGAAATAGGAAGATATAGTGCAACAGCATATTTTAAAGCTTCTAAAATAGAGCAATTAGATGTCATTAGAAATTCAAACTTTCATGAAACAGATCCCTTCTTTAATAAATTTATGGATATTTTTAATAAATCGCAAACTTTTGATGAGTACTTTGACTATTATCAGGAAGCTTTAACAACGGTAAGAAATAATCTTTAAATTTAAATTTTTAATGAATTATTTTTCTAAATATTTATTTATTACGAATTATAATATAAGCTTTATTTAAAATTCAAACAAAAATTCCCAATATAACTATTGATTTTGTTTGGGTATTTTGTTATCTAAAAAACAAATTCAAATTTTAATATTTTATTGTTCTAAATTTAACAGCGTTCTGTCCCTAGTCTCATTGTTATAAAATTTTATATTTAAGGAGTTTATTTATGCGATGCAAGTCTTTGTTAACTATTATTGCTGGTATGATGCCAACTGTTGTGTTTGCTTACCCAAAAACGCAAACAACAACCTTACCTTTGCCTGTAACTCAATCAATGCAACAAAGTGACAAATCCGCTATTGATTTTGTTGTAAGCATGCCTGTTTATCAAGATCAATCTGATACTATGCAATATTATTATGTTCCAAAATTAAAAGCAGCTGTAAATGCAGATGGAGTCTCTGCCACTTTTACAAAAAATGAAGTCGCTGTTTCAAGTTCTTCTCAAATTGCAGATTTAAGTTTAAAACTATCTAACTTAACAGCGGAAGAATATTTTAATATTAGAAAAGTAGTAACAGATCTTCAAGCCGTTATTGATAATGCTATAAAATTGAATCCGTATGATCCAAATATTCAAGTGTATCAAAATTATTTAAATAAAGCTCTTGAAAGAAAAAAATTAGCGGAAACAAGCGCATCGAGTTTTGAAAAAAGTATTCCTGGTGTTGTGTTAACTTCTTTATATAATAATACTGCTACATTTTTTTCTAGTGCAGGTATAGTTTTTCCTATTTTTAATAATGAAAGTATTTCTGATAGACAAAACCGTTTGAATCAAAAGCTAGTGGATTTGAATTCATCTAATGGCGGATTAATTACTGGAAATATATATGCAGGTTTTACAGCTGAAGAATTAGTTAAAATAAAAACTTATAAAGGTAACTATGCTCAAAATGTGAAAATTTCATTAATCCCATTATCAAGCCTTTCTTTTGAATCTTTAACCGAACTTCAATACGATGCGAATGGAGTAAAAAGTCAAAGAGCAGGCATACCTATTTTTTCTTCTCTTAAAGGAGGAGGAACCCTTACAGGTGCAACATTTAACTTTGACTTAACAACAAATGGGGCAGTTGCATTTGCTAGAAACTTAGCTCCTTTTATTCCACCAATTGCAGTTAAAGGCGTTATTACTCAACAAGTACCAGCTTATAGAGCCACTCTAGATTGTGATTTTGGCCCTGGTTTGGTTGTAAAAGATCGTTCTATTATTAACAAACAAGTAGCTGTATTTAACGACAACTCGATTGGTAATTTAATTGCTCAACAACAAGGAGCTCAACAAAGTCCTTGTCGTATAACAGTATTATCTGGTGACTCAAATGCAGCTCAAATGGCTGGAGTCCAAGCGATTGAAAAAGAAATTGCAGCTCTTCAGGTTCAAAAATCCAATTTGTCTACCGTAAATAAAGGACAATATTGGCAACAGGTTCAACAAAATCAAATTATAGATAGAACAGCACAAAATAACGGTTATCAAAATGTTTTCCAAGCTTATCAACAATCAGGTTGGAGTAATCAAGCGGCACAATCTTTAGCAAAACGTCCCAATCCATTTTGGCAAACAAGTGCAACAGATTTAACAACATTAACAGGTTTAAAAATTCATAAAGAGTTAACCGGAACGGTTTCAAGTAAAATAGAAATTTCGGTTCCAACCGCAATTTGTTTTGTTTGGAATGTAAAATCAAGAGCCTATAGAGCTTGTAATGAAGGAGAGCAAGAAAAGTCTGTTCCTTTAGCAGATGCAACTCAATCAGCTAAACAATCCCAATCTTGCCAAGTAACTCAAGATGCAGTTCAATGCGGAATAAATCGCAATACAGGAGCTGCCGTTTCTCAAGAAGGTAACATTCTTCCTGAAGATCTTTAATAAAAAAAAAGAAAGAGCTTCTTTTTAAGTAGTTCTTTCTAATTTTATTTTGAGGCGTTATTTTATGTTTAAAAATCTTATCTTTATTCTTGCGCTATTTCTGTGTTTTAACTCTTATTCTCTCCCTGTTAGTTACGTTAAAGGAAGTTTTAGAGCTTCAAATCAAATGGATAAAATATTTTTTGTATCTACTGAAGTTCAAAGTTTAACTCCACAAGAAATAACTTATGCTGATATTTGGTTAAAGCAAAGATTAAAAGGTTCTAAGTTTCATTATAATAATCTATCAATTAGTTTTAATGTTATGCCTGAGGTATCTCAAATTGTTAAAGGTTGTTTTTTTAGTTGGTTTAAAAAAATTGATTTAAATTCAAGGTTAAACTTAATTGAACATTTAAAACCAAATGGTATTTATAATTTAACTCAAGATGAAATAATTTCTTTATCAAATGATTTAACTAATTTTACATCTATTAATATGGCTAATTGTAAAAATGATAATTTTTTAGGAGATATTACAACTTCGTTTATTATAAATGACTTAGAGCAGTATTTAATTGATAAAGCGAATAATATAATTTCTTATCCTAAGTATAATGATATTTTAGATAAATCATTTGAAACTCAGTCAAAAAAAATGGGCAATGAGTCTATCAATGAATTTTTAAATTGGTTTGATTCAACTCAAATTAGATATCCTTATTTAACGAGTGAAATCATAAATACTTTCCTCAATAATTTATCAAAGACAAAACAAAAATATTTTAATGAGACAGAAACATCTTATTTATTGATTGAATCTATAAATAGCAATGTTGATACTTTTAAAGAAAGTATAAGTGATCATTATAAAATGATTCCTTATATGAAATCTACGAGATTAATTTATGAAAAATGTTTTCATAATTCCTATTTTTTAGAAGATAAATGTAGTCAAGATAATATTCAAAATAATTTTGTAGTGGTTAAATTGAAAAGAAAAAATAAAACTTTAAATCATTTAGTGTGGGTGGGGTATGAGTAGAAAACAAATTTTTTATATTTTTTCAATTATTTTTATTTTAGTTTTTATTTCTTTTTACATTACAAGAAAAAATGATACAGATTTAAATTCTTCAAAGATAACGAGTTCAGAAGAAAATAAAAATGAGATTCCAAATACGAAATCAATTCCTGAAAAATCAGAGTCAACCAAATTGGATAATAATGTAAATGTAAATGATGAAAAAAATGAAGCAGATAAAAAAATAAAAGAAATGTCTCCAAAAGAGTATGTAGCGTGGTTAAAAGATCCTCAAGATAGAGTTCTTCTTGAAATAAAGCCTGAAGGAACAAGTATATTCAGAAAAGGTAACGTAACTATTACCGTTATGCCTAATGGGGAAGAAATTTATCTACCAGATGAATTTTAATTTTTGGGAATTGATATTTATTTTAATCTAAGGATGTCTAACAATCCAACTTTTACTAAATGTTTCCCCATTTGGTAAATGCCAGTTGCCATTAGAGTCTCTTTGGACTTTATATCTTTCCCAGAGCTCTGTTTTATCATTATATTTTTCTATTATGTCACCCTCATTAATGGGGTGTTTAATAACCCATCTGTCATTTACTTCATCATAATTAAAATTTTGCATAAAAAACCTCATTTATTATGATTTTTTATAGATCTATTTATTGTTAAATTAAAAAATAGTTATTTTTATAATTATGATTTAACTTAATAAATACGAACGTTTATTTTTATTCGGTTAAGTAAAAATAATATTTATTATTTTTTGATTTTATTTGAGGAAATAATATTTATATTTAATTAATTCAGGAGCTTATGTTTCTATGCAGGAATGAGGTCCATTGTCGGTAAAAGTCCCTTTGCCAGAATATTCTTTCCCAGGGGTGTCTAATGTAAATGCCGGTGGGTTTGATGCGGGTGTGATAACAGTAAAGGTGACTGTATAGGGACTTGAGCCTATGAGAAGAATTTTTTTTCCGCTGTCTGTTGCGTGTTCCGCTTTGTTGCTGCTGTGTAATTCTTTTATTTTACAGCTTACAACCCCAGGTACTGGGAATGCAGGGGTAGAATAAGGTGCTGGTGTAAAAATGATTTCTTTTTCATCCCCCTCAACTAAAACCCCTCTTTCTAGGTCTGTTGTACTGGAAGATGCCTTTAAAGGAGTACCTATTGAAGGGGCAATGAGTATTCCACCGCTTTCTGGGTCCATCATATGGGCTGTTGCGAAATCACCGACTAATAAAAAATTTTTTGCACTCATAAAAAATCCTCAAATTAAAAAGGATTGTTAAATCATTTTTAATATAGTTTATTTTTAATGACGTGTAAATTTGTATTTTAGGACATTCAAATTTTGGGGCAATAATTTCATCTATTTTAATAGTAATTTTATTGAGTTAAAAAAAATTAGTTTTTTTAAAAAGGTTAATAAACGAAGTTAAGAGTATAACTTGTAATATCTCTTCTAAACCTCATTAAAGATGTTATATATTTGTTATGATTATGAATAATCTAATTTAAAGGGAACGGAAATAATGGTCAATAGTTTTAATGTTTTTTATATTAAAATAGGAAATATCTGTAAAATAGAGGTTATCATAATAAATTCCACTTATTGATAAATCTGTGCATAAGATTTTGTTGTTACAATCACTCATGTTTCCAGAGTCATCTAATTTGCAAATTGCTATATTATTATCCTTGTTTTTATTTGATAAATAAGCAAATCCATTTAAGTATGAAATATTTTTAGAAGATAGAAAAATTGGAAATCCTTCTTTTTGATTTTTATGGATAAAAATTTTATTATCATCAAAATTTTCTTCATTAGAAAGGAGATTAAATTTTTTTACATCGTCTGAATTTTCGCATAAATTGAAGTCATAATTTCCATGAATGTTCTTTTTACAAAGTGTGATTGAATTTTTTAAATTATTATTTAAAAAGTAAAATATATTATTATTATATTTAACGTCATTAGGAAAATGTACTCCATGGACATTTATAGGAGGCTCATTTTTATTAAATATGCCATTTTTATCTAAATTAAAAGAGTAAATTTTATTTCTTAGAGAAAGATCCGTAATATAAATTTTATTATCTTTTATCTCAATGCTTGTTGGTTTATTAAAACCATTTATCTCCCAAATTAAAATCAAATTACGATCCTCTTGATTTATATTATAAATTAAAATTTTTCCTTTATTTCCATTTAAAAGATATAATCTTTTATTGTAAATTTTAATATCGCTTATTTCTTTATAATTTGGATCGTCTAAAATATTTCTACATCGGCTGAAGTCATTGTTTTTTCCAACAAAACAAGAAGCAACTTTCCCCATTTTTGAATCAACTAAATAGGCAATCGTTTTAGTATTTTCAGCCCATGTTAATTCTGCGGCATTTGAAGATTCATAATAACAAAGAATTGATGCTGCTAGCATATTTTTTAAATTTTTTTTCATATATTTATCCATTTTCAATATAAAATTTTTAATTTAAGTTGAAAATTTTATTTTAATAATTATTTATTTAGCACTTAAAAATATTTTCTATAAAATAAAGAATTGATATGGTTATAATAGTATTTAATTTTTGTATTGTCAAATTATCTTGGAATATAGAATAAAAGCAGATGAATAATAATTTATAAAGTCATTAATTTATTTTAAACTTTAGTCGCTATAATACCAGCGGATTCACGATTATCTAGTCTTGCTTTATCTGGATAAAATTCTCTTGCAAACATATAACATTTTTCTATTTGAAAACCACAAGATTCAAATGTATTTTTTAACACTTCATCATCAAATAAATTTAAATATTCGGGTAAAATATTGCTAATTTCGTCTTCGCCATAATCTTTTGTTTTTATGAATCCAGGAAATTGTTCTCCTTGTTTTTTTCTCTCTTCAAAATCTTTTATTAAGTTTTTTTTCATATTGAACGTTTTAAGATAAGGAGTTTCAACAGTATAAAAAGCTTTGCCACCTTTTTCTAGCCAAGTATATGCTTTTTTGATGGTGCGTAATGTTTTTTCAGGATCAAAAAAATGAATAACCCTATTGCATAAAATAGCCGATAGGGAGTCTTGTAAGAAATTTAAATTGTCATAATCATTTTGTATTAAAATTAAATTTTTTTTCAAATTTAAATCGCAATTATTGTATATTTCTTCAAGATGTTTTTCATCAATGTCATTTGCAATAACGGTAGCACCGTTTTTTAGCGCTTCTAACGTAACAGCTCCATAGGCAGCGCCAATTTCTAATACAGGTGATTTAGCTAATTTTGAAAATTCTATGAAGTTTTTTGTTATGTCATCATTTATGCCTTTAAAAGCAAAGCCCATTTTATTTTTTGTAGTAGCGAAGTAATTATCATATATATAGTCACTATTATTTGTCATAATTAACCCCATCTTTATAAAAGAATTGCAATTAAAGTACCATACAAAAAATACCTGTCAAGAAATAACTTTTTTTGTATAATTTATTTTTAAAATAAGGGAGGTCTTTTTATGTGTGCTCAATTTCTTGTAGATAGAATTCTTTTTCAAAAATCATTGTCTATATTTAGTCTAAATTTAAATTCTATAGAATGGAAAGACAGAATTTTACCACATTCACAATCTCCTATTATTGAGTATAAGAATAATGAATATTTTATTGAGCTATTTTATTTTTCTTTAGTTCCCTCTTGGTCTCATGATCGTAAACCCAAGTTCGCAACCCATAATGTTCGACTTGAAACGGTATTGGAAAAGCCAACATGGAAAAAACCTTTTTTAAAAAATCATTGTCTTGTTCCCATAACTACATTTATTGAGCCAATCTATGAAGGAAAATTTGCAGGAAATATGGTTAAATTTAATTTAGCGGAATGTATTTTTGTTCCTGCTATTTTTGACTATTGGACGGATAAAGAGACGGGTGAAGTGATTCCATCGTTTTCTATTTTGACAGCAGAGCCAGGCGACTTTGTCAGAAAAATAGGGCATGAGAGATCCCCAATATTTTTAAAACAAAAACTAAAAACTTTTGAAAATTGGTTTGATTGTGAAAATCACGATGGAAAAGATTTTATTCAGTTCCTTAATAATAGACAGGAGCCTAAAATATCAGTTGAAATTGATAGACCATTAAAAAAAGGGTGGGAAAAACGAAAATAGCCTTTGACAAATGTCATAACACCATACAAATATATGGTGAGGAGGTTATGATGTATTTTAAACCATCTTTTGAAACAAAAATTTATATTCCTTTTGCTTTTAGTACTGTTTGTGCTGGATTTCCCTCTCCTGCAACAGACTACGTAGATAAAAAAATAGATTTAAACGATTATATTGTAAAACATCCCGAATCTACATTTTATGTACGCAGTCAAGGAGACTCCATGATCGGCGCTGGTATTCATAGTGGGGACATTCTTGTTGTAGATAGATCTTTAAAAGTATTTAGTGGAAATATTGTAGTGGCTATTCTTGATGGTGAGTTTACGGTAAAACGATTTTTAATTCGTCACCATAAAATTATTTTAGCAGCCGAGAATGATTCCTATGAAAATATTGTTATAAAAGAAGGAGTGGACTTTGAAATTTGGGGTGTTGTTACAACTGTAATTCATTCCGTATAAAAATAATATTATATTTATTTGTATTTAATTTGGTGAGCTTTATTTTATTTAAAAAAAATAATAAAACAAATTTTATTGATTATAAACTCAATTCGGTTTAATTTCTTTTTGCTCTCAATGCTGTTGTTTATTTTTTTTAAAGGAGTAATGTATGAAACTTTATTTTTCAAAAGGTTCTTGTTCTCTCGCTTCACGTATTGCTATTAATGAACTTGGTCTGGAGTGCCAGTATGAAAAAGTAGATATAAAAACATCTCTTACAGAAAGTGGAATGGATTTCACAAAAATAAATGCAAAGGGAGCTGTGCCTGTATTACAACTTTCCAGTGGTGAAACGCTTACAGAAGGAGCCATTATTTTGCAATATTTAGCAGATAACCACTCTCAAGGTGGAAATTTTATTCCAAGAGAAATGGCTTGGCCTCGTTATCGTGTGCTCGAAAAGTTAAATTTTATTTCTTCTGATTTTCATAAAACAGTGGGCATTTTTTTTAATCCCGAAATTTCAAAAGAAATTAAAAATTCTGTATTAAGACCAAGGCTTGATAAATTAGCTAATTATATAGAGAAAGAACTAACACAGCATTCTTTTTTTGTAGGGGATCATTATACTTTTGCTGATTCTTATTTGTTTGTTATTTTAACTTGGTTTGATCATATCGATGTCGAACGTAAAGCTTGGCCTAAAATAAATGCTTATTTTGAAAATCTTAAAAATCGTCCTGCTATTGTAAAAAGTCTCGTAGAAGATAAATAGTTTAAATAATATTAGTTATAAAGTGGTTTATTTGTATAAATATGATAGCTCTCATTGATGGAAATAATTTTTATGTATCTTGTGAACGTGTATTTAATCCTAAGTTACGTAACAAGCCTGTTGTTGTTCTTTCCAATAATGATGGTGCTATCGTCAGTCGTAGTAATGAAGCAAAAGCTCTTGGAATTAAAATGGGGCAAGCTTTTTTTGAAATAAAAGATCTCATTAAAAAGCATGATATCCAATACTTTTCTTCTAACTATGAACTTTATGGAGATATGTCTGCAAGGCTTATGAAATGTCTAGAAGCCTTTTCTCCGGACGTTGAAGTTTATTCTATTGATGAAGCTTTTATGGATTTATCTCATATTCCAAAACAAAAATTAAATGAAATGGGTTGGAAAATAAAAAATACAGTATATCAAAATACTGGAATTCAATGTGGAGTAGGCATTTCATTTACAAAATCATTGTCAAAAATTGCAAATAAAATAGCTAAAAAATCTTTAAAAGCAAATGGAGTATTGGCTTTATATGAACAAAAACATATTGAAGAAGCCTTAAAAAGAACGGAAGTAAAAGACATTTGGGGAATTGGGTATCAGTATTCCAAAAAATTAAATGAATTTGGTGTTTTTTTCGCAAATCAATTTATCGAACTTGATGAGTTCTTTTTAAGAAAGCATTTTACAATTCAAGGTCTAAACATGGCAAGAGAGTTAAAAGGAGTGCCTTGTATTGAGCTGCAACTGTTTAGCGAACCGAAAAAAAGCAT
The DNA here is from genome assembly GCF_044369315.1 of Silvanigrella sp. Lineage (NCBI taxonomy): Bacteria > Pseudomonadati > Bdellovibrionota > Oligoflexia > Silvanigrellales > Silvanigrellaceae > Silvanigrella > Silvanigrella sp. Next base: position 715 of record NZ_JBIPMD010000064.1, on the reverse strand, counting down.
TACGGTCTCTAGAAGTTTTGGAAATTCTGTAAAAAATAGAGAAGATATTTTTGGGGCTCTTGCAAATCATATAGTGATTGCCTGTAAAAAATTAAGGCAAGAGCAATTAGAAGCCCAGTACTTCACTGTTTACTTAAGTACAAGTTATCATAAAGGCGATTTTTACAGCGAATCTATAAATATTCGTTTGCCTTATTATTCTTGTTATACACCCGATTATTTAAAATTTGCAAAATTAGCATTAATAAAAATATTTAAAGAAAATAAAGAATATAAAAAATGTGGTATTGTTCTTTTTGACTTAAAACAAAGAAGTTTTTTACCTTCTAATTTATTTGATTTTAGAGAAATACAAAAAGAAAGCATGATAACGAGTGTTGTAGATAAAATTAATGATTTAAATGGAATGTTTACAATTAATTTTGCAGACTCCTTTGATAAAAAAGCATGGATTGCGAAAAGAGGATTTGTGTCTAAAAAGTTTTCAACAAATATAAATGAGCTGATTGAGATTAAATAATCTGAAAACAAAATAACTCCTAAATTTTGACGCTTAAAATAAAAATTGTATTTTTAAATTCAATAAAATAAACTAATTATGCCAGTTAAGAGTTGAGAATGTGTTTTTAGAAAAAGAATATGTACTTAAAAAGGCATGCAGAAAATCTTCCGAAAACATGGACAAGCAAGCCCTTTGTTGAACGGACTTTGGATG